>JACMLK010000452.1 GCA_014379665.1 Saprospiraceae bacterium
ACTCTTGATATTTGCCACTATGAATATGGCTATCTCTTTGCTTATCAGCTTTGTTTTGGCAACTATCCTCCTTAAAAAATCGGCTGATACCGAATCATTCATAATTATTAGTTATCCTTCGTTAAATATAAAGAAATCGCACCTATAGTCCAATCCTTTTTTGGCCCTTAACAAATTGGTTTTCAGGCAAATTGCCGGCCCCTGAACTATGGATAACTCTTTATTATCAGTATATCAAGTTTGAAGATTTTAATTATTACTCTACATGCCGATCCAACCATTCCTCCCGGAGCACAGGAAGGAGGCGGAACCCACATGTATATCAATGAGCTTATAAATTTATTAATATATAAACAGGTTGACTCTTTATTTATCACCAGGAAAGCATCTGGAGGTAGTGACTTTTTTCAGTACGGACCAGTTAAACTCAAAAGAATAAGTATAGGGCCCGAAGGGATTTGGGATAAAAGCAACTTAGATAATATTGAAGAAGTGATAAAGATCACTATCGACAAAGAACTTCAATCACAAGGCTTTGTCCCTGACTTGATTCATTCGGTGTATTGGCACTCAGGAAGAGCGGCCCTCCATTTTTCAGAAGCCCTTAATGTACCCTTTATACATACAATCATTTCAAACGGAATTAAGAAGCAAAAGTCTGGATTTGAAATACCGCCTCAAAGAATTGAGATGGAGAAAAGAATTTTTAATTCAGCCAAATTTTTGATTGCCATATCTGCCCAGGAAAAAGAAAATCTTATTAAATATTATGGTATCCCAGAAAATAAAATAAAAGTAATAGGAAGGGGAGTTGATAATATTTTTTTGAAGGATATCTATGATGGAAACGGCACTTTGCTTTCAAAACAAGAACCAAATATCAATACCGATGACTCAATTTAAACTCAATAGAAAAAAGCCGGTAGTATATTTTGGAAGAATCACAGAAGCTAAAGGGGTGAAATTAATTATTCAGGTTATGCATACTCTATATAAGGAAGAATATTCAAATCTAAGCCCCCTATGGATTATAGGGGGTAATTATTCAGAGATCAAAAAGTTAAAAGAACAAATTGATATCTTAACCATAATTCAAGAGATGGAGTCAAATAATTTACTTTTCTGGTGGGGACATGTCCCGCATGACATTCTCCCCCATTTGCTAACAAGGTGCTCTGTATTTTGCTTTGCTTCATTGTATGAACCCGGAGGTCGAACTATATTGGAAGCAATGGCTTGTGGTCTGCCTGTAATTGCAACCCCGCAAGGTTTTGCGCCGGAGATCATTAATGAAGGTGTCAATGGATTTATTGTTAACGACAACTCAATTGAGAAGTGGAAAGAAAAAATATGCTTTTTGCTTACTAATGAAGAGGCAGCCCTGGAAATGGGATCAGCAGCGAGGATGACAATAAAAAACAATTTTACAATGAATCATTTTTTTTCCCAGCATTGGGATATATACCAGCAATTTCAGCCAAGAATAAAATAGTCCTTTTGGAATAAGTTCTGATCTTTTGAGTCAAAACTCATATCTCCCTTAGCAGCATATAAATCTTGTAAATAGTTTGAAAAATTTTCAAAATGAAACATTTGTTCCAGCTTCTTAAGATCATTATATAATTCCATCTTATAAAAAACAACAGCTATTGCTTTCAAAGCAGCAAATCTTCTGGATTGAATTTTCTTATTACGAGCTTCATAAACCAATGCATCCTTTGTTTTAAGAAGATGCTCCGCTACTGCCCAGCCAGTATTATAAGATTTGGCAGTATTCTGATTATAAAGTGCTACCTGCGTTAGGTTTGTCCTGATTCTCCATATCCACCTATGATTATTCGCCAGTTCTCCATTTGATAATGCCAGGTCGAAGTAATGCTCAGCTGCAATAATGTTACTTTTCTGCCAATACAACAATCCCATTATATTTTCCGCCCTTGCCTCCTCCGAGAGATTTACTTGCTTTCTTGACAAGGTGATGGCTTCCGTCAAATAGCCAAAGGATGAATCAGGTTTTCTTAAATAGAAGTTTGCCATTGCAAAATCAATAAGCAGATGCAGATCTTTAAGCGGTGCAATTTGACGTTCCATATCCTCATATTTCTTTAGGGATATAGCCGGATCAACGGTTAAATAATAGGCTGCTATATTCGAATATTTTTGATATAGAATTTGAGGACTGTGCCATCTTCTGCTGGCTGTTTCAAAAAAGTCCATGGACTCATCCTTTCTTCCGAGATGTTTTAAATTAATGCCATAGCACCCAATAATATCCCCGATCAGGTTTTCGGGAAAATGCTCAGTATTGGAAATTGTTTCATATGCTTTTTTAAGAAAATCTTCAGCGGCTTTAAAATCTTCCAGTTTAGTAGATTGTAAACCCAGGAAATACATATGTTTTAATTCCTGTTCACTTGATAGCTGACCAAAATCGGAGAATTTTTGTAATAATTGGAAGAATTCCATCGATTTCCTACCGGACAAGAAATTATACCGGTCATAGAGAATTAGTGTCTGAAAGATAATTTCAGCGGTGAGGTTTTCCGTGCCGGGCAATAAACTGCGCTGGGATTCATTGCTTGAAAGATGCATCTCAATTGCCTTTTCGTAAAATAGCAAGGAAGTGAATCCCGAAAACTCAAATTTTTCTCTTGCATATAGCAAATAATTATCGCAGGCGTAATTGTATTTGCCTATATACTCATAAAGCTTTCCAAGCACATCAGTTCTTGAAATTTTTAAACTAACGTCTGCGTTTTTTAGTATATCTAGCAATTGAGATGCATACAGGACTAGCACCTCACGCTTTAAGGCAAGAGGAAGATTGTAATAGAACAGATCATGCGAAAACTGAATTACCATACTATCTTCGCCATACACGCCATGAAATAACCCTGATTCGAAAATCGGGAACTCATCAGCAGTGGCAAGAACCTCTTTTAACACTTTACTATCTATTGAATTGTTGAAGAAAAAAATAAGGCTGGCTGCATTTCTGAACTGAGGATTCCTGAGTTTGATTTCTAATAAATGAATTACTAAATTATCCAAAGTATTGACCCGAAGATGCTGGCTGTCGAGTAATACAGAAGGATCCTGCAACAACCAGAATTTACCATCAGCTGATTTGAGTATGCCTTTTGATTTTAAATACTCAACGAAAAGCTTAATATGAAACGGATTGACGAAAACATTTCTTTCAATCAGGTCTATCAAGTTTTTAGTTGCACCGGGAACTAATGCCCTTAAATATATCTTAGCATCATTGTTTTCAAGTGGAGGCATAGTAAGAATTCTGAACTTATTACTTCGAGTAATTGACTCAAAGTATTTTATCCATTGATTCTCTGGAGATAAATTTCTCTCTTCTCTGTTTGAGATCGTAAGACATAAGGTCGGTATGCCTAAATCTTTAAGTCGTAGAAATAGGTTTTTCAGGAATGCCAGCAGGTCATTTGAACAGGCATGAAGGTTATCCACTATTAGGAGAATTTGCTTCCTTACCCTAGTCTTTTCCATTATCCGCAAAAGAACTTCAAAACAAATTTCAG
>JACMLK010000453.1 GCA_014379665.1 Saprospiraceae bacterium
CTGTTTCAAGGGTAATAGATTCACCTTTGAAAATGGTAGTATTGTCAGTGACAATCTGATCAGGGAAATAATAAATCCCTTTAATTTCAATTTCAGATAATGCCCTTCCAAAGAGAGATATTTCATCAATTCTTCCATTCAATTTCTGAGCAGTTGTACAAGGGCTGTTTGCAAACGTGATTTCAGCCAATTTACTAAATACGATATTTTCTCTGGAAATAATTTTTTTAATAAGTTTATTGTCCAGATATACTAAATACTCAAGGTTAAATTTCACTAAAGTAAACCTGTGCCAGCAAATGTTATTATTAATTGGTGCCCGTACAGAAAAGTAATTATTTACATTACTTGATATCTCAAATAATATTTCATTATTGGTTGAAAAATATCTCAATGCCATTAATGAGTCAAGATTGGAACAACCGTTCCTATGGCTAAATATATCAATTTCACCTGAACTCTGATCAAGCCAAAAATAGAAGTCCAGTGTAAAATTTTCACTCAAATAGGAATTTGATAAATTTGAAACTGTCAGAAAATCAGATGTGCCATCTAAATGATAACTTTTACCATTAATTCCGCACTCACAAGTTGGATTACCTCCCGGTGTTATTCCCGGAAACTCTACCGAAGCATCTTCAAAAGTACAGTCATTAAAATTAAATTCAAACACTTTATCCTGAGTTATAACTGAGGACAAGATTGAAGTTAGAAAGAATACTATACAAAATAAATATAAATTTTTCAAACCCATTTATTTTATTTAAACATATCGCCAAAACCGGGTGGTAAAATAGATTGCATTAATTTCTGAGATTCTTCTGCTTCGATCTTCTGAACTTTTATAATATACCTGTTAAAACAGGTCAATAATAAATCTTCAAGCATTTCTGAATCATAATTGATTGTAAGATCCTTCGCAATGGAAATATTGGTAATTTGTTTTGTAGCATTGCCTGTAATTTTGATACCTTCCATTGTTTCCTCCACTGTAATCTGTTTTAATTTTTCCTGCATTACAGCTTGTTGTTCTTCCAGATTGCCCATTAAATCTCCAAACATAAAGTATAATTTAAATCACAAAATTAGTAATTTACAGGTATATAACTGAATTATCCATCATTCTATTTGAGTAATTGTAATATAAATGGATAAAATATAATGTATATCGTGCAGGAAGTTTATTAAGCCCCATTTTATAGATGAATTCATAAGTAATCATTAAATTTGACCTTTAAAATAAAAGAAAATACTGAACAGGATGGCTGAAATAATAAGAATGCCCAGATTGAGTGATACTATGGAGGAAGGAAACATAGTATCCTGGTTAAAGAAAGTAGGAGACCCGGTCAAATCCGGAGACATTCTGGCAGAAGTCGAAACTGATAAAGCAACCATGGAACTTGAAAGTTTTTTTGATGGGTTCCTTCTTTACATTAGTGTTCCCGAAGGACCGGTTGCAGTAGACGGTATTATTGCTATTATTGGCCAGAAAGGAGAAGATTTTAAATCATTATTAGGCGAATCTCCGAAGAAATCTGTTATAGCTGATCAGGTTTCTCATGCTTCTTCAGTCGAAACAAAATCCAAAGGAGAAGTGCCAATTGATACAAAAGTGGAAGAAACTTCGATAGTGGAAAATGATATTAGCAGTGATCCAAGAGTTAAAGCATCCCCCCTTGCTAAAACTATAGCGGCAGAAGCTGGCGTGGCTCTTGATCAGGTGATGGGAACAGGTGATCATGGACGCATCATTAAAAAAGATATTGAACAATTTATAACCCAAAAACCACTAATGAGTCAACCACAGGCTCCTTCGCCTGATATAAATAATATGCCAGTCACATCGTTTATATATGGAGATGTTCCTGTGAATCAAATGAGAAAAACCATTGCAAGAAGATTGGGTGAAAGCAAATTTACTGCACCGCATTTTTATCTCACTATTGAAATAAATATGGACAATCTGGTAGAAGCCAGAATGTCAATCAACGAAAAGGCTTTGATCAAAATATCGTACAATGATTTTGTCATCAAGGCCTGTGCTGCCTCATTAAGAAGGCACCCTTCTATAAATTCTTCGTGGTTTGGCGATAAAATCACTTATCATAAAGATATTAACATAGGGGTTGCTGTTGCTGTAGAAGATGGACTGTTGGTACCTGTAATATTTAATGCTGAATTAAAATCAATTTCTTCAATTAATAAGGAAGTTAAAGAACTTGCAGCCAAAGCTAAATTAAAAAAACTTACCCCACAGGAAATGCAGGGTAATACATTTACTATATCAAATCTTGGCATGTATGATATTGAAGAATTTACTGCTATTATCAATCCACCGGACGCCTGTATTTTAGCTATTGGCTCTATCATCAAAAAAGCTATTGTAAAAAATGATGAGTTGACTATTGGAAATATGATGAAAGTCACGCTATCCTGTGACCATAGGGTTGTGGATGGTGCCAGTGGAGCTCAGTTTTTGCAAACTTTAAAGTCAATGCTCGAAAATCCAGTGATGATGCTTGTTTAAGCCTTTTAAACTGAGAGTCTGTTGTAAAAGCCAGTGTATTTTAGATCCACCTGCAAACAAAATTAATATTCAACAAATTAAACTAAAAAGGGGGTTAAAATATGATATTTTAACCCCCTTTTAATAATCCAGTTAATACTTATTAGTATCCTGAATTTTTATTACCTATAAATCTTGAACTGTTATTTGATTTCACTCCCTTTCCGGTTGATGCGCCTTCAGGTCTCGCCATCTCAACATCATTTGCCCCGCATACTCTGATTTCAACACGTCTGTTCATATAATGCTCTTTTTCTCTGTTTGATGTTGAAACCAATGGGGTATCTTCCCCTCCATACATCAGTTTAAATCTGCTTCTATCTAAGCCATATTGAGTGACCAGATAATTTACCACGTTTTCAGCTCTGTTAAAAGACAATGCATTGTTATAATTGTTTGAACTTCTAACATCTGTATGTCCGGCAACAGCCACACAAATATCCGGACACATTTTCAATACAGTCGCAACGTGATGAAGGTGTCCATAAAATTCAGTTTTTATATTGGCTTTATCCAGATCAAAATGAATCATAGGTAAAAACCATTTGCCACAATCTGAATTTCCAGCACTATATGCGGCAATTTTTACATCAATCGCTTTATTAACATCTTCTGAAGTCAGCTTTTGTACATTAGCAATACCTTCTTTATCTACAACGTAGCCAGGAGGCGAATATGGCTCTTTATCCTTATAATCAGGAATACCATCACTGTCACTATCAAGGGCAATTCCTCTGGTGTCTACAGGTGCTCCTGCCGGAGTGTC
>JACMLK010000454.1 GCA_014379665.1 Saprospiraceae bacterium
AATGTCCTTATTGTATGGACGCCTACACTTCAGCTTGCTTGTCTGAAGGTGCCGATGAAGAACAAATGATGGAAGCTGTTCATGTAGCTGCAGCCATTAAAGGTGGTGCTACACTGGTTAATGCAGTGCCGATGATGAATACTGTCAAGGCGAAATTAATGTAGATTACTTTATTCCCCTTCTATTTTCAAACCTAATTTCTGATCGACCATGGGTGTAAAACAACGTTCAAAATCGTTGAGCACAACGGATAACAGGCTGGCTGAACCTTTTTTTCAACTTGAAGTACTCAATGGAAAAGAGCTGCATCACGATGTATTTCAACCGTTTGCTGTCAAAGTAGGGAGCAACCTTACCCCACGCACTCCTGAAATATTACAAATAAATATAGGTAAACTTTGTAACCAGACCTGCGCACATTGTCATGTAGACGCCGGTCCGGACAAAAAGGTTGAAAATATGGACAGGTCCACGCTGGAGAAATGCCTCCGGATTCTGTCTGCCCATGATATTCATACGGTTGATATCACGGGAGGTGCGCCTGAGATGAACCCTCATTTCAGGTGGTTTGTAGAGGAATGCAGAAAACTTGGTAAAAAAGTAATGAACCGTTGTAATCTCACCGTTATCATGTCCAATCCGAAATATCACGATCTTCCGGATTTTTTTGCTGCGCATCAGGTACATGTCATTTGCTCATTGCCCTATTTTAGCAAAAACCGCACAGATAGCCAAAGGGGCGAAGGGGTATTTGAAGATTCCATTAAGGCGCTTAAAAAACTCAACGACGCAGGCTATGGCGTAGAGGGAAGTGAATTGACACTCGATCTGGTGTATAATCCTTCCGGTGCTTTTCTGCCCGGTCATCAATCGTCATTGGAACACGAATTTAAAATTCAGTTGAAAAGAAGATATGATATCACTTTCAATAATCTTTTTGTGATCACCAATCTGCCAATAAGCCGGTTTTTGGATTATCTCATTGAGTCAGACAATTATCTGGATTATATGACTTCCCTTGTGGAAGCTTTTAATCCGGCCACCATTGATGGATTGATGTGCAGATTTACGCTTTCTGTGAGTTGGGATGGATATATCTACGATTGCGACTTCAATCAGATGCTAGACCTGAAAGTAGCCGGTAAGTCACGCCACATCGATGATTTTGATATTATTGAACTAATGCAACGACATATCGTACTCAATCAGCACTGTTATGGTTGCACTGCCGGAGCCGGGAGCAGTTGTGGCGGTGAGATTACCACATGATGTGCCGTTATATCTTCACAACCCTGATACTCATCACTTCTGTGCCGGAATGTACCTTTAAAAAATAGATACCCTGCGTCAGGTCATGCATAGACATTTGGTAAGTGCGAGTCCCTTTGGATAAAATTACTGATCTTAATATACGTCCGTTTATATCATTTAACTCTAGCATTATCGGAGCATCTGAAGGATTTTCAGTTTCAATATTCAAAGTACCCGAGACCGGATTTGGGTAGGCAGTGATCTGGAAAGATGGTTGCTTTTCTTCGGCAGACACACTTGTAATCTGACTGACCAGTATTAAAGAAGATTTTGAGACAACACAATCATTTTCATCAATAATCTGAAGGTTTACTTCATATTTACCTTCATTAGTATAAGTATGTTCCACTGAGGGGGTGTTGTACGAATATCCATCACCCATGTTCCAGAGGTAAGCCAACGCCCGCTCAGACAAATCATTGATAACCAGGGTATTTTGGTCGGGAATGACCAGGGTGTCAGATGAAAATACAAAATCAGCTTTGCCTACCACACTGTCTTTTCTGACATTGATCGTATAGGGGATTCTTCCGCAGGGTTCTGCATACGAAATTTTCCAGTCATAAAAATATTTGTACACATTGCTTGTTTCACCATCTACAATACCGGAGGTAATGGATACAATGTCCTGTGAAGAGGAGAATGGAAAAACTATTTCACTATTGGACGCGAAGATGGGTTTACCTTCTTTTTTTAACAGGGTATAATTTTTTCCTGCAGGTATCAGCATGTTCATCTTCAATACATTGGCCCCAATTTTATTGAGGTATTTTTTAGTGGAATTTATAGAATCACCTTCAGCATTATACAGGTAAAATTCCCTGATACCAATTTCATTGCTGTAGACCGTCATGGTGTCCAGTGTAAACTGGCTGTTTGCATCAAATTTCAGCCCGTCACCATTTTTATCTTCATAGGAACCAGCATCTTCTGTTCCTTTTATGACTCCGGTTTTGTCACGGTAAATGATTTCGGCATAAAATGATTTTTTCTCATTATAACTGTTAATTTTAATGGAGTTTCCATTGTATATCAGATTGCCTTCATACAGAGCATCATACCAATTTGTCGTATATTTAATGCCTTCGATCACAGGACTTTGAAGAATAAGGCTTGAATTGATACAGATATTTTCATTCAGTTCAAAATCACTCAACTGTCTTACCCTTTCAGTCACATTTAATTTAAGTTTTTTTCCATTGTTCAATGGTTTTAAATCATCAATACCGTTAGGTTTTTCAAGATTAACGGTAAGCGCATGTTCTCCCGGAGGTACGTTGATATGGGGTAGCTGAATATATTCTTTGGCTCCGGGAGCCAAATTGCCCTGCCATAACCTGGTATCACTGAAATTAATGGTATTAATAATTACTTCAAATTGTCGCAATGTATCTACGCCTGCATTCTCGACAAGGATATAGGGATAGAGCGTACCTTCACATGCCATCAGGGCATGTCTTATTTCCAGCAGCATGACATCATTAGCCAAAACAGGATCGACGGGTAAGTAACCCAGATTTTTCAGATATTCATAGGCGGCATACACATTGATAATTCCCATGCCAAATGTATTGTCTTCACCGGGTTCACCCAGATCAGTGCAGGAATGATATAAAGCCAGCTTAAGATCTTTTGCACCCAGATAGGGGAAAGCTTCTTTCAGCAGTAATATAGCACCGCTTACGTGTGGTGCTGCCATAGATGTACCGCTTAAATAGCCATATTGCCCAAAAGGAATACACGAACGAACCGCCATTCCCGGAGCAGAAACTTCAGGCTTAATCTTTATCGAACCTTCACCTTCGCAATGGGAAGGACCAATGCTTGAAAAAGAAGCTATAGGGTGGGCGGGATTATTTCCGTTCAATGCGCCTACGGTAAAGGCATTTACTTCGTGGATATTAATATTGTGCGGTTGCGTTATGGTGCCTGGCTCAGGTCCTTCATTTCCTGCTGAGAAAACAACTACTATCCCTGCTGCCTCCAATGCTTCAAGGACAGGGACATAAATACTGTAACAATCGAGTTCACCCAGACTTGGATCATACCATGAATTGTTGATGACATCAGGCATGTCTTCTGTGGTTTCAGGATTATTGTCCGGATCCATGGCCCATTCAAATGCACCGATATTGTCTTCTGTGCCGATGCCACACAAAATACCACCTGCAATCCAGGTTGCATTAAAGGCCACACCTATGGTATCATTTGTATTTCGGTCCAGACCGAGTATAGTGCCTGCTACATGCGTTCCATGCCTGTCACAATCAAATGGCTTCTCCCTGTCTGAAAAGCTAAACCATGAATCGTGATCATTACTTAAAAAGCCATTGTATTGAAATTCCAATGCAGGGTGGGAAGGGTCCACACCAGTATCAGCTACAAATGCCTTTTGACCGTAACCGGTATATCCAAGTGCCCACATTTCCGGTGCATGGATAACTGTCAGTCCTCTTTCTCTAGA
>JACMLK010000455.1 GCA_014379665.1 Saprospiraceae bacterium
GGGTATCAAACGAAGTTTTGAAGACTATCCTGCCATCGGGTAGTTTTGAAAAAAATATATCAAATACTTCATCCATGTCATTTCCAAAAGTCTGACTTAGAATGTGAAGTGTATTGTAAGGAGTCGTATATCGTGTCAGATCACCTGTTATACCATATTGAACCAATTCTTCTTTAGACAATGGTATTCTGGGATTAAATAAGCCCATAGTTCCCTCCACCTGATTGGTAGGGATGTACCATATCCGAAAAAATCCAAGTATATGGTCTATTCTTAGTGCGTCAAAATACCGGTTGAGTTGTTGCATCCTTTGTCGCCACCATAGAAAGCCGTTTTTAGACATTTCGACCCAGTTGTACGTAGGAAATCCCCAGTTTTGGCCTAATACTGCGTAATCATCAGGTGGTGCACCTGCCTGTTCATTCATGTTATACAATTCAGGTGCTACCCAGGCATCGCAACTATATCTATAAATTCCTATTGGAAGGTCACCTTTTAGTACAACGCCATTCTTTCTGGCATAATCTCTGGCCTCCAGCAATTGTTTGTCAGCATGATATTGAAGAAAATAGTAAAATTGTATATCCCGGTATTCACTATATTGCTCATTGCACAATGCTTCAATCACATCTGTACTGAATGTTGAATATGTAGACCATGCATTAAAATTGCAGGTTTTAAATTTGTCTCTCAGATGACAAAAAACAGCATATGACTTTATCCATGTCTTGTTTTCTTCCAGAAATAACATCACCTCTCTGTCTTTAATAAAATGATCATATTCCTGAGCAAACAACTTTCGAAGGTAGAAAAATTTAGTTTCAAGTACTTTTTCAAAATCTACAGATTCAAGTGCATTCAAATCATCGGTTGATTTCTGAAGTGCTTTTTGGTCAGATATGCTTTTTAATAAAGCAATATTTTGAAGATTTATATAAAGCGGGTGCAATGCAAACACCGAAATGGAGGCATAGGGATAACTATCCACCCAGGTTTTATTTGCAATCGTGTCATTGACCGGTAAAACCTGAATAATATTTGATCCGATAACTTTTGTCCAATCAACCAAAGCTTTTAAATCGGAAAATTCTCCAATACCCAGACCTTTTCTGCTTCTTAAGGAGAAAACAGGTATGGCCACTCCACTACCTCTCCAATTAGGTTTACCATATCGGAAATGCTCATCAGTGATGATTAATTGATTATTATCAAAATCTGGAACAACAAAGTGACATAACCGGTTATTGCCCTCTTCCCAAAGCACAATTTTTTTAGTATCCGGTTCAACCAGAACGTATTTATATTCCAGATGAATATTTAAATGTTCGTTGGGGATAGTTAATTCACATATTGGGAAATGACTATCATTAAGTAATAAAGCAGTTGTCCAACTACCTAAGGATGGATCATTACCAGATATACCAAAACTAAGATGTGAAGGAATAGTTGCGCTATGTAATCTGAAGGTAATTTTATTAAAATTAGTTAACCTTTTATCTTTTTTTAGTGCTTTTACGGGTTTTTTATTTCTTTTAAAAATAGCTTCGGTGAATGCCGAAGAAAAAAATGCATTATTTTCATTGTCTCTGGATCTCCATTGATCTTCAATAAATACATTTTTATTTTCGCCCGGAGAAATAATTCTGGCATTCCCCCATTCACGAAGAGATAATCCTTCATTATCTACAATAATATAATTATAAGTAAAAATGGTTGTTTTCCCTTCCAGATTCATCACTCCGGTCCAGTTTTGACCATCAAAGGTTTGAAATAGCAATTTTTTCATTTTAGGATCATCATCCATAAAATATTCAATACCTATTTGTTGTCCCAAAATAGTTTTATAGTGCAGATGAAAATGTAATAACATATTATTTTATTAATGCGGGCTTTAAAATGAAAGACCACTAAAATAATTTTTAGCGGTCTTTCAGCAATAAATTCAACAAGGTTTTTATTTGCCTCCTAACATTTTGCCAAATATCGATTTGAAGCCCATCTCTGCAAGATCGTCGACCATATTGCCGTCACCATCTCTGTCAAGGAACTTTGAAAAAATGCTTTGATTTGTTGGTTGCTGATTTACCGTCCGTGTGGCTCCTTTTAAAATATCCAAAAATCCACCTCCCTCTTGAGTTGCTTCAGGTTGGCTAGCTTTGGCTTTCCCAAGATATGCAAGCACAATAGGAGCCAGGGTCAGCATTAGTTGGCCAATTTTTGAAGCATCTATTCCACTGGCTTTAGAAATTGATTCAACAACTGCACCTTGCTGTGGTCCCAATATGTGGTTTAGAATACCTGCACTATTTGTCGTCTTTGGGTTACTTGGTTGAACTGCTCCGGTTAAGAAACCGGACAAGTCATTTAAAATACTGCCATCATGATCTCTATCTAAAGCAGAGAGTAAATCATTTTGTCCATCAGGTGTTGAAGCATTATTTGATACCGCGTTTAGTAGAGTGGCTAATACATTATCCACCGCCGTATTGGTTTGTTCTCTATCTTCCATCCCTAACTGTTTACTTACCTGACCGATTATCATGTCTTTCATAGGTCCTTGTAACAAATCTGTAATATCCATTGTAATTTAATTTTTAATTATTCGAAAATACGAGTTGCAATACTAACAATAATTTGACAAAATAATTCATTGTATAAGGAACATTTCCATGTAATTAAAATTAGGAATGATATTTGTATTATCAAATTAAATAATTATATAATATATATGTTGCGTATAAATGTTTATAAAATTATCATTATCCTGCCTGTTTTCTTATTTTCAAACATTTTGGCAGGCAATAAAAAACTGACGGAAGTGTATGTTGCAATTTATAAGAATATTGCAGTTAGTGAAATGAGAAAGACAGGCATACCTGCAAGTATAAAACTAGCTCAGGGAATACTGGAATCTGACCTTGGCAGGAGTGATCTTGCGTATAAAGCTAACAATCATTTTGGAATTAAATGCGGTAAAGATTGGACCGGAAACATATTTTACAAACATGATGATGATCTTGATAGCTCCGGTATGGTAATTGAAAGCTGTTTCAGGGCATTTTCATCACCGGAAGAATCTTTTGCAGCACATTCTGATTTCCTGACTGATCCTTCCAAACTATCGCGATATGGGTTTTTATTTGCATTGGGTTCAACAGATTATGCAGGATGGGCCAATGGATTAAAGTTTTCAGGTTATGCATCTGATCCGACTTATGCATCCAAATTGATCAGAATCATCGAAAATAATAAATTGTACCTGTATGATGAGCCGGTTGCTTTGCCAAAACAAAATATTGATGTGCCGGTCATGGTAAGAAATGATGTCATTGAAATGGATAAAACCTATCATTATGTTTCGGAAGTAAAAGCATCTGATATTAAATACGAGAAAGCAAAAACAAGTCGAAGTACCAGATACAACTTCCTCAAAATAAATGACCTCAAAGCCCTATACGCTAAAGGTGATGAGACTGCACAGGAAATAGCATCACGAACAGGAAAGGATGTATTTGAAATTCTGGAGTTTAATGAAGGTATTTCAAGTCCGGATGATGTTTTTGAACAGGGAGAAATCATTTTTTTAGAAAAAAAGAAAAAATCATTCAATGACGAAAATAATGGATTCCACACAGTAGAGGGAAATGAAACCATGTATGACATTTCTCAAAAATATGGGATCAGATTAGAAAGCTTATTGGCTAAAAATAATCTGAACATTAATGTGGAACCGTTATCCGGAGAAAAAATAAGCCTGATTAAAAATCTATCAAAAAAGGAAACACCAAAACATCGGATAGTTGAAAAATTTGAATCTTATGTTGATTTGGGTGGATTAAAATAGATGATACCGGAACATATCAGTTTAAACAAATACATAAGCGAAACGGGTCTTTGCTCGCGCAGAGAGGCCGACAAACTTATTGAATCAGGTAGGGTCAGAATTAATGATATTATCGCCCGAAAAGGGAATCGGGCCACAGTCACGGACAAAGTTTATATTGATGATGTGCTTATCACAAAGGAAACCAGGCCCATTTACATTGCCTTAAACAAACCGGTAGGAATTGTCTGTACAACAGATCAACGTGAACCCGATAACATCATAGATTATCTCGGATTTCAGGAACGGATCTTCCCAATAGGAAGGCTCGATAAAATGTCTCAGGGGCTTATCATGTTGACAAATGATGGTGACATAGTCAATAAAATCCTCCGTGCAGGTAATTACCACGAAAAAGAATATATAGTTACCGTTAATAAACCAATTGATCAGGCCTTCATCAAAACTATGTCCACGGGTGTACCCATACTTGATACGGTGACCCGTCCATGCCTGGTCAAACAAATAGACGATTTCAGTTTCAATATCATACTTACCCAAGGACTTAACCGTCAGATCCGTCGTATGTGCGAATATCTAGGTTACCATGTGCGTACGCTCAATAGGGTGCGCATTATGAATATCACGCTGGAAAACATTGCTTATGACTCCTGGAGGTATCTCACAGACAAGGAAGTTTCATATCTGATGAATATGGTGAAGGATTCAAGAAAATAGAAGCTTCACTTTTTAAATATAAAATATACTGCCAGAATCAGAAATATAAATCCAATAATGTGATTGCTGCGTAAGGTCTCAGTTTTGAAAACCAAGAGAGTAAAAACTGTAAATACCGTCAGGGTGATCACTTCCTGAATTACTTTAAGTTGCTAAAGATTGAATGGTCCTCCATTTCCACTATAACCTATTTTGTTGGCCGGTACCTGAAAACAATATTCAAAAAATGCCACTCCCCAACTTATCAGAATAATGGAAATTAATCCAAGTTTTGCCGACCATTTCCACTCAGAAAATTTCAAATGACCATACCACGCAAGGGTCATGAAAATATTGGAGACAATGAGTAACCCTATGGAATAAAATTGTTTCATGCTGTATTTTGGATTTATACGATCGTGTCTATTTGAAAAACTTACTGTCTTTGGCAGCCCAAAGATACCTGCAGGCATAAGACCGATATGGTCTCCACGGTTCGGCAATGGATTTCAGATCTTCGATCAATTGTTTTTTTTCTGAAGTTGGTTTATATAATGCAATCATATTATTTCTGATGATCAGATCATCGAGAGGTAATACATCTTCCCTTTGCAATGAAAACATCATAATCATCTCTACTGTCCAGCGACCCACCCCTTTTATTTTGGTTAATTCCAGGATAATATCTTCATCACTCCAGGTATCCCAGTTCATGTCAAAAAGCTGTTGTTCTTCAAAATGTCTAGCTACATTCTGAATATATCCGGCTTTCTGAAAAGAGAGACCATACGATCTTAACTCATCAGCGCTCTTGTTTTTGATCTGCTCATGTACAGAAACGGAAGTGTCTAAGGACTGGATGAACCGACCATAAATCGTAGCAGCTGCGGCAGTGGACAGTTGTTGTGAAACAATAGATCTGATCAGATCATCAAACACATTAATGGGCTCTTTATGAATTGTAACTTCACAGTTTTCTATTAAAACTGCGAGTTTTTTATCTTTTTTGAGGTGAGATATGATCAGAGGCCGTATCTTTGCATCCATAAATTACAATTACTCCGTTCTTAAACAACGGCTAAAATAATACAAAACATGATCTACAGGATAATTTTATCCATTTTGTTGATATTTTCAAAAAATTATCTGGTTGCTCAATCTTTCAATATGAAAAAGATGGGGCAGAACAGTGCTATGCCCGGTTCGATTTTCAGTGCGGTCTTTGGGTATACGGATAGTCAGGGTAATGAATTTGCCATTATTGGAAGTACATTGGCTGTGAATATTTTTAATGTAAATAATTGTGCCAATCCGGTAAATGTGTTGACCCACCAGGATGGATATAGCACATCATGGCGGGAATTCGCTTCCTACCAGAATTATGTCTATGCTATTTGTGATGCTGGATCGTGTAGCAGTGGTCTTCAGGTCATAAACATGAATAATATGTCTGTATCTTCTCAAACTAGTGTGTTCGTAAGGGCTCATACTATTTTTGTAGAACAGAATCAGGGTAGATTATATGTGATGGGTTCTTACAATTCATCCTTCCAAAGCAGACTTCTGATTTATACTTTAGATACCGAAATAGTAAATGGAACCACTTATAATGGCACAGCTGCAAATCCGGTGTTGATTCGTGATTTTCCCACGATTTATATCCACGATATGTATGTAAGAGACAACATTGGTTATGCTTCAGTTGGAAACGCCGGATATATTTTATGGGATTTGACTGATCCGTCCAATATAACTGTGTTGGCATCAATTGATGATTTAACAGGATATAATCACAGTAGCTGGTTTAATAGTACAGGATTCTATTCCTATGTTGCAGAAGAGATTCCAAGGGGTAGACCAATTAATGTATATCACAGAACCGGAACCGGTGTAAATACCAGTATAAATTCAGTGACAAATTTTAAAGAACCATTGGAAGCTCCTATATCTTATAATAACGTGGCGCATAATCCTCACATAAAAGGAGACACTTTATTTGTATCCTATTATGAAGATGGGGTGCAGGTTTTTGATATTTCTAATCCTGTTATTCCTAAAAGAATAGCTTATTATGATACCTATCATCAAAATAATGGCACCGGGTATCCCAGCAGCGGTTATAACGGTTGTTGGGGAGTGTATCCTTTTTTGGCTTCGGGCTGTGTTTTGGCCTCAGACATAAATAATGGATTATTTACTTTAAAATTGGATTTCCCCGTAAGTGACGGTGCTAATCCGGGTAAAGTGGCAAAAGCGGTAAATACTGATGTTTTATTTGAAAACAGTGCAAAAGGGCTTGTGTTACGCTCAGATAAAGGTTATTTCTTCAGATTATTGGTAAATACAAATGGAGAGTTGGTCACACAAAGAATTGTAGGCCATACAAGCACCCCTACTTCCACACATTTGGAAAAACATGATCTGGCCTTTACAAATTCATCCAAGAGTATCATTCTTAAGGGCGTGAACAATGCTTGTAAAAAAGTAAAGATTGGTACAAATCAAATATTATTTCTGGAAGATGTACCTTGTGATGCCCTTTCTCAACAAGTAAAAATGGTAAATGGTGATCTCATAGTGGAGACCTACACCAAAGGGCTGATTATCTCCGATTCTATAGGCAGATGTTTCAGAATCACGGTGAATAATTCAGGTGTATTACAGGTATTATTACTCAATACATGTCCATGATTTGAATTATGCCATTTTTGGCATGACATTTGGAACTAATCAACTATAATTTTGTGCAATATGTCAATGTGTAGAGTATTAATATTCTTAGGGAGTATTGGATTGATATCTTTTGATTTTAATCCGGAAACAGCAGCAACCCAATATATAGAAATGTATAAAGACCTTGCAGTGGTTGAAATGTACAGGACAGGAATTCCTGCCAGTATTACACTGGCCCAGGGTTTGCACGAGTCATACTATGGAAAGAGCAAACTGGCCACAGAGGCTAACAATCATTTTGGAATAAAATGTAAAAGTTATTGGTCAGGCAAAACCTTTTATTATAAAGACGATGATTATAACAGTAAAGGTCAACTAATTGAATCTTGTTTCAGAGCTTATGAATCGGATATTGATTCTTACATAGACCGCTCTAATTATCTTTCGCAAACAGAACGATACAAAGTACTATTCAATTTTGACAAAACGGATTACTCCGGGTGGGCATATGGATTGAAATTTTGTGGTTATGCCACAGATGATAAGTATGCAGCTAAGCTTATTGAAAAGATCGAAAAGTACCAATTATATGTATATGATACTTCTGAAGACCCATTCAGAATGCTAATTAAAAACTGATTTTTATCATAAAAATAAAAATCGGTGACTTGAATACATAATTTATAAATATGATTACCTTCGCCACATTAATCATAAATATTTAATATGTATAATTAAATATTTATGATTGTAATTTATGGCATAAAATTAAATGTTACATAATTTTACTTTGTAAAGTAGCTTGCCGAAATATTATAAAATGGATCAGTTAATAGGATGAAGATAGTTGTAACTAAAGAAATCAAAGACGAAGATAAAAGGGTGGCGATAACTCCGGATACCGTTAAAACCCTTGTCAAAGCCGGATTTGATGTCATGATTGAAAACGGAGCAGGAAGTGAATCTTTCATCAGCGATGAACAATACGTAAAGGCAGGTGCAAATATAGTAAGTGGAGCTGCTGACCTGTTGACTCAGGCAGACGTTTTACTTAAAGTCAATCCACCATCTTTAAAAGAAATCGACTCATTGAAATCCGGATGTGTAGTGATATCGTTCCTGTACGCTTTCAATAACAAAGATATCGTGGATGCACTTGTCCGAAAAAATATATCCGCCTTTTCTATGGATGCTGTTCCAAGGACAACAAAGGCACAACGTATGGATGCACTTAGCTCACAGGCCAGTCTGGGAGGATATAAGGCTGTTATGATGGGTGCAAATGCCTTAGGGAAAATATTTCCACTGATGATGACGGCAGCCGGCACTATTACTCCTGCCAAGACTTTGATCTTTGGAGCGGGGGTAGCCGGATTACAGGCTTTGGCAACTGCTAAAAGACTTGGATCAGTAGTGGAAGTCACAGATATCAGACCTGGAACAAAGGAAGAAGTGGAGTCCATTGGTGGAAGGTTTCTGCAGGTGGAAGGTGACGACAGCGTAAAAGTGGAGGGTGGCTATGTGAAAGAAGTCTCGGAAGAATATCTCAGGAAACAAAAAGAAATGATCAACAAACACGTTGCAGATGCAGATCTGGTCATTACTACAGCCGCTGTGCTTGGTAGAAAATCTCCTGTCCTTATTTCAGCTGAAATGGTGGAAACCATGAAAACAGGAGCTGTGATAGTTGACCTTGCAGCTGAAAGTGGAGGAAACTGCGCTTTGACTCAGGTTGGCAAAACCATAATACACAATGGCGTAACCATCATTGGTGAACGCAATTTGCCGGGATTACTTCCACAAAATTCAAGTGAAATGTACTCCCGCAATATCTCAACGCTCTTTTTATACCTGGCAGACAATGAAGGTTTTAAGTGGGATCTGCAGGATGAAATCACCAAAGGGTGTCTGATCACTCATAAAGGTGAGATTGTACACGAAGCGACAAAAACATTGTTTAACACATAAATATTATAATCTATTTTCAATAATCGGGAATAGGAATCTTAAATTTCATCAATATGACCGTAGAATATTTAATTGCGCTCTTTTATATCCTCATACTTGCAAGTTATTGCGGATTTGAGCTGATCTCAAAAATTCCTCCAACACTTCACACCCCACTGATGTCAGGTTCAAATGCAATTTCAGGTATTACTATTGTTGGTTCCATCCTTTGCTGTAATCAGTTGGGATATACGGGTGCAAGTAAAATCATGGGCATGGTAGCCGTCATTCTTGCCATGATCAATGTAGTCGGAGGATATGCAGTCACCGACAGAATGTTAAAGATGTTTAAAAAACAATAATGAGCTATTCAGATATACTTATAAAATCAGCCTATCTTTTAGGAGCAATATTGTTCATCATCGGTATCAAACGGATGAATAAACCTGCCACTGCCCGTAGGGGTAATCAGGTATCAGCAATAGGAATGTTGATTGCAATTGTAGTGACCTTATTACAACTCCAGATTATCACTCTTCCGGAAGTCATGATTTGTATAGCCATAGGTTCAGGTATCGGATATTATGTAGCGTATAAGGTTAAGATGACTCAGATGCCTGAAATGGTAGCGCTCTTTAATGGATTTGGCGGACTGGCTTCATTGGGTGTGGGATTGTCAGATTATTGGTTCAAATCTATTGAAAATGGAATGGTTATCGACAATATTACCTTAGTAAGTATATTATTATCTGTACTTATTGGCGGGGTCACGTTTACCGGTTCCTATATTGCTTTTGCAAAACTAAACGGGCGTATCAGTGGAAATGCCATTGTTTTTAAAGGTCAGCATATATTAAATCTCCTGTTACTTTTGGCTTCATGTGTTGCAGGAGGCTTTGTAATGTGGCAACAGGACATGATTCTTGGTATGTATATATTGGCAGCTATCTCACTGCTCCTGGGTGTACTGGTTGTAATCCCAATAGGAGGTGCTGATATGCCTGTAGTCATTTCACTTCTAAATTCCTATTCCGGTATGGCGGCCTGTGCCACGGGTTTTGTGCTCAACAATTATATGTTGATTGTGGCAGGAGCATTAGTTGGTTCATCAGGAATCATTTTAACCGATATTATGTGCAAAGGAATGAACCGTTCATTGTTGAATGTTGTGATGGGAGGGTTCGGCCAGACATCGGCTACTGCCGTTACGGTGGGAGGTAAATCCGACCTGGTTGTCAAAGAAGTGGGTGTGGAAGAAGCAGCCATTTTGTTTGAAAGTGCATCATCAGTGGTCATTGTTCCCGGTTATGGTATGGCCGTTGCGCAAGCCCAGCATATCATAAAGGAATTGATGGAACTCCTGTTGAAAAAAAATATCAATGTACGATTTGCCATCCATCCGGTAGCAGGTAGAATGCCCGGCCATATGAATGTATTGCTGGCAGAAGCCAATGTTCCCTACGATAGACTGCTCGAACCCGATCAGATCGATGATGATCTGTCCAACACTGATATCGTTTTTATTGTTGGGGCCAATGATGTAGTTAATCCTGCTGCAAGACATGATAAATCTTCTCCTATCTACGGTATGCCTATCATCAATGCCGATAAAGCCAAAACTGTCATCGTCAGTAAACGTAGTATGGCATCCGGATATGCAGGTATAGAAAATGAATTATTTGGTTACCCCAATTGTCTGATGCTATTTGGTGATGCTAAAGCTACTTTGACAAAGGTAGTAAATGAAATAAAGGAAATGTGATAATTATTTGAGAACCAGAACCCCAATAAAAAACGTTAAGGTTTTTTCTTTACCACCATATCTGCAATCTCGCTCCATATTTCTTCTCCTATATGTTCCGGGGGACGGTTGCCATCGGTAATAAATACTTTTTCTTCATGTTGGAGGAGACGAAAAGCTTCCAGATATTTTTCCCTGACATTGATAAGGTTTTCAAGTGTTTCATACATTTCTTTGGTATTTCTACCTTTATTTATTCTTTCCATGCTTTCCTCTGGCAAAATGTCAATATATATATTGAGGTCAGGACGAAGTATGACAGCACTTAATGCATTAGCCTTAATGACCCAATCCATATCGATGTACACACTGTGGTATGCATAAGATGAAAAATAATATCTGTCTGTAATGACAGTATATCCATCTTCCAGCTTTTTAAGAATGCCATCCTGACGGTCTAACAGATGATTAAGTCTGTCAGCTACAAACAGGGCAGCTATCACTCTTTGATCACCTTCGGTGCGGTGATTAAAAATATCCCTTATCAAACTTCCAATCCGGCTGTCAGTAGGTTCAAAAGTAGCATATACCTTATGACCGCTTTGTACCAGTCGGTCAGTCAACATTTTTACCTGAGTGCTTTTGCCACTTCCATCTAGTCCCTCAAAAGCAATAAAAAGATTTTGTTTCTCCATTTTAATACCATTCCCTATTTTAAAATCAGTTTGATGCAGAGTGCTAAAGTTATACTTATTTTAATAAGATTTTTAATTTTAACCTTCAGACCTCATTTTTAGTGCTCAATTTCAATTACTTTAATAATTACCACATATTTCAACAATCCCTTTTAATTTTCATTAATAAGAAGGTAAAATTATAAACACCAATATGGGCAGGGCAGTTTTCATATCAATTTTTGTTGTCACCTTCATTCTCCTTGATATATACACATTCCATGGAATGAAAAGCATATTGGGGCATGGCAGAGGTTCAAAGTTGTTCGTATGGGTATATGTAGCTATCAGTTGTTTTGGTTATTTTTCTGCTATCCAGTTGTATTTGTACTTTATTAACGGAATGGGAGGTGTCAAGACAGAGTTATTTAATTTTATGAGTGGGTTTGTATTTACTCTGCTTATTACTAAATTATTATTTTCCTCCATTCTTTTGGTGCAGGATGTATTTCGACTTTTGATTGGTTCTTTTCATTATATTTTAAGTTTATTAAATATTACAAATGCTCAAGATATCCCCTTTATTCCTGAACGACGAAGATTTGTTGCTACAGCGGGTACCCTGATTGCAGGTATTCCATTTTTCAGTATGCTTTATGGAATCACGAAGGGTAAATATCAATATACGGTAGAAAAAATCACCCTGACGTTTAAGGACCTTCCCAAAAATTTTGATGGATTCAGATTGGTACAGATATCAGATATTCATTCCGGAAGTTTTGATAATAAAGATAAAATAATACCTGGTATTGAAATGATCAACGCTTTGAAACCTGATATTGTATGCTTTACCGGTGATTTGGTCAATTCCGAAAAAGAAGAAATTGATCCGTATATTGACATATTTTCAAAGATAGAAGCCAGGTATGGTAAATATGCTATACTTGGAAATCATGATTATTACGGAAGTTATAACAGATCGGATTCAAATGCCGAACAATTATATTTTAATGACTTCTTCAACAGATATACAAAAATGGGTTTTGATCTCCTCAATAATGCAAAAAGAAGTATTTCAATAGGTGGTGAATCCATTAATCTGATCGGTGTTGAAAACTGGGGTGCGGGGCGATGGTTTCCCAAGAAAGGGGATTTAAATCTCGCTACAACAGAAGTTAATAGTGATGATTTTAATATTTTGTTATCACACGATCCTACTCATTGGGATGAAAAAGTACTTAGTTATCAAAAGCACATACATCTGACCCTAAGTGGACATACCCATGGATTCCAGTTTGGATTTCAGTTACCCGGTTTCAAGTGGAGTCCTGCACAATATCGCTATAAACGATGGTTGGGCCTTTACGAAGAAAACGAAAAATTTCTTTACATAAACCGGGGATTTGGTTTTCTGGGATTTCCAGGACGTGTTGGCATGTGGCCTGAAATCACATTAATAGAGTTAAAAAGAAGTAACTTAACAGGTTAGTTTTCTTTACCTTTGCTTTATAACGAAAGATATATGGGCAACTCTGACAACATTACCCCAATCGTCAATCCTTCTTATTCATTATTTCCAAAAGAAGTAAAACCCCTTTCTTATTATATCAAAGGATTGGAGCGACATGACCGGTATGTGTTGAGTGAGAGCATTACATTGCTCGAAAGTAGCAACCATAAAAAAAGAAAACTTGCCGAAGAAATTATCCAAAATTTGAGCACAAATTATCCGGGTACCATCAGATTGGGAATTACCGGAGCGCCCGGAGTGGGGAAAAGTACTTTTATAGAGTCTTTGGGATTGTTTCTTATACATAAAGGACACAGACCAGCCATACTTGCCATTGATCCTTCAAGTCAAAAATCAAAGGGCAGCATCCTCGGCGATAAAACAAGAATGGATCAGCTAGCCGCACACCCGAATGCTTTCATAAGACCAACAGCAGCCGGGAGTGTTTTGGGAGGTACCGCATCCAACACCAAGGAATCTATTCTGGTCTGCGAAGCAGCAGGATTTGACTTTATCCTTGTGGAGACAGTGGGGGTTGGTCAATCCGAAACGGAAGTAGACAATATTACGGACGTCAATATATTACTTTTACAACCGGGGGCGGGAGACGATATTCAGGGTATAAAGAGGGGGATTATAGAAAATGCGGATATTTTTATAATTAGTAAAGCAGATGGTTTGTTGAATAATTTTGCTGAAAAGACAAAAACTGATTATAAAAGTGCTGTTCAATTACTTCATCATCCTATAGATGGTTGGGAATACCCCATACTTCTTTGTTCCGCCATCGAAAACAGAGGAATTGAAGACATTTATAATGAAATATTAAAATACTGTGCACTCACAAAAGCAAAAGGATTTTTTTATGAACATAGACGATTGCAGGAGTTAAAATGGTTTGACAAAAGAACCGGCCAAATGATTCAGGAACTGATTTTAAAAAATAAAATGGTCAGGAAGACCTATAATTCATTATTGAATTTACTGGGAAAACAAACTATTAATACATCTACTGCGTTAATTCAAATGGAAAAGGTACTGTCTGCCGTATTAAAAACAGAAAAATAGGAA
>JACMLK010000456.1 GCA_014379665.1 Saprospiraceae bacterium
AAATTTTTTAAGGCAATCCATCATGTTTTTCCTGTTGTTGCTTATTTTTAAAAATGAACTCACCGTCGGTCAACTTATGACATTGCAGTTTTATTCGTTTTTTATATTCGGTCCACTTCAGGAGATGGGAAATGTCATACTTTCTTATCGCGAGGCTGAAGCTTCGATGAATAACTTTAAAACCATCATGAGTTCGCCCATTGAAGTAAAACCGGAAAACGCAATGAGGATCAATGATCTTGAAACATTTACTTTCGATCAAGTATCTTTCAAACATAAATCCGGCTCCACCAATGCGCTGGAAAATATAAGTTTTGATGTAAAAAATGGCCAAACCATTGCTTTTGTTGGTCCATCCGGCTCTGGTAAAACTACCCTGGTGAAATTGCTTGTAGGTCTTTATACTCCTGAAGAAGGCAATATTTATTACAATGGAATCGATTCACTCAGTCTGGACATAGAAGAAGTGAGGCACCAGATAGGGTTTGTCACGCAGGATACACAATTATTCTCTGGCACGATCAAAGAAAACTTGCTGTTTGTCAATCCCAAAGCTACCGATGAGGAAATTCAGACCGTACTGAATAAATCTGCCTGTCAAAATCTACTGACCCGAAGTGAAAACGGAATCAATACGGTCATAGGAGAAGGTGGGATTAAAATATCCGGTGGTGAAAAACAAAGACTCTCAATTGCCAGAGCATTGTTGAGAAATCCAAAACTGATCGTATTTGATGAAGCCACTTCTGCATTGGACTCTATTACTGAAACAGAAATCACGGACACTATCAAAGGTATTTCTTTGACTAAACAGCACATGATGGTACTCATAGCCCATCGTCTATCTACCATCATGCACGCTGACAGAATATTTGTGCTTGAAAAAGGGAAAGTTATTGAAACCGGAACACACGAAAGTCTGTTAGAAGAAAAAGGTTTGTATTATGCTATGTGGAGACAACAGATCGGCGAGCGGAATGCTTAATGAATAACTTACAATTGTTTGATTTTATACATTACTAATTTTTTTATAATTTTAGAGGAGCGATTTTGATTTTTATGGCATCATATAATGGCTAACCTTTACCCTTATACTTATGATACTAAAATCAATTTTTTTAAGCCTACTTCTATCGTTGTTGATCTGTTCTGAAATGTCAACTCAGGTTAGTTGGCAGAAAAAGTACAGCCCAAATGAAAACGTGCATACTATATCCGTTGCTCCGGATAATACTGTATATGCTGCCACAACATCCTATGGCATATTTAAATCATCAGATGAAGGAAATAACTGGTTGAATATCAGTGCAGGTTTACCCGATTCGATGGTTAGAGTGATACAGGTATCTACAGATAATAAAGTATTTGTTGGCACCGGATCTAACGGAATATATCAAAATGCGGGTGGAAGCTGGAGCGCCATAAATAATGGCCTGCCTTCGGGAAATGTGCTGGTAACCGGATTTGCGAAGGCATCCAACGGGACTATGTATATGATAGCCACCACAGGACTTATTTATAAGTGGAACGGTACTATCTGGACCAATATCACCTTCAATTTTCCTGCTATAGGTAGGATGATCGCAGTAGGTCCTACCGGGACATTGTTTGGCGGATCTTTTACAAATGGGGTATATCAATTTGACGGGGTAAATAATTGGACCATAGTTGGTTCAGCAATGCCCAATAATTTTGTTTTTAACATCACTGTAGGACAGAATGACACTATCTATGCCTTATGCAACAGCAATAATATATACCGTTGTCATACATCGGGAGGAACATGGACACTCATCAATACCGGATTGCCGTCTACTAATATGAATTTCATCGCAAGTGATGCTCAAAATCGTATTTTCGTTGGCAGCAGTTCAACTTATGGGGTGATTTACCGATCGTTAAATAACGGTAATTCATGGTCTTCTGCTACTCCTGGCTTATTTACCACCTCTTTTGGGTGTATTGCCTTTTCGTCTTCAGGCAAAACATATACAGGAACTTCGGGGATTTTCAGATCTCAGGACGGTGGTGATAACTGGCAGGATATCAATTCTGGCCTGGATGCTGCAAGGAGTGTATTTTGCTTTAAATGCACCAGAAACGGTACGTATTTTGTAGCTAACAGATTGGGTGTCTGGCGATCATCGGATAGCGGCAATACCTGGCAATATCGTATTACAGGCATCTCGCATTTTAATGTATTACAAATTACAGAAAATGCCGTAGGTGACATTCTTTTTCATGCCTTCAACAATACGCCTAAAGGAGCCATCTATCGTTCCACCAACAATGGTGATAACTGGACTTTAGTAGCTGCAAACGGTTGTGACCTGTATACTAAAATCAAACAACATAAAACGGATACCATTTGGGCTTCATCCAGATTTTCAGGTGCAACCACGCTGTCTTATTCCGTAAATAATGGTGCCACATGGAATAATAACCCCCTGGACATTTCTGCTATCTGGGATATTGATGTTACTGCAGACCATACGATCTTTGTAGGAAGTGAAAGTGAGGGTATTTCCAGATCTGATAACGGAGGGCAGTCATTTACGCTTGGTGTGGGGAATACTATTCCCTGGTATGGCAATTTGCTGGAAGTGGAGAGAGATGAAAACGGTGTCATATTTGCCGGTACCGACTGGTGGACTAACGTCCTCTGGTATTCTCTCCCTGAAGAAAATGGAAACTCATGGACAAAATTTACCGACCCTGATCTGGTTATACATGGTATTCAGGATTTGATTTTCGATCATTTCAATAATGCCTGGTTGGCATGTAACGATGGCGGTGTCCGAATGGCTTACAACGATAACTGGAATGAATCTACTGATTGGATTTCAAGCTCTTCAGGTTTACCTTCATCCAATACAAATATACTTGAACTTAGTTTTGATACCTCCGGGTACATGTATGCAATCGCGTATACGAATAACGGTCATAACGGAGGATTATACAAAAGCACGGTACCTGTCAATCTTCCTCAATCTTCTGTATATAGATTTATCGGCAACGGAAGTTGGGAGTCAACTACCAACTGGGAAAATAATCACAAACCATCCACCGAATTATCCGGTAACAAAATGATCATTATTGATCCAGTCACCAATGGAGAGTGTGTGTTGCAAACTCCATTGCAATTAACCAATGGCGCTGTTTTAAAAATAAGACCAAATAAATTATTAAAATTAACGGATTGATTTCCCATAAAAAAACAAAGATGTAAAATTCTACCCAATAAGGTAATCAAAAACAAGCAATTATTATATCTCAACTGTTTTTGATTTAGGATTAAAATCTATCTTTGCATTCCATTTTTACATAAAGACCATGAATATTAAAAATATAGTAGCCATAGGCGGTTTATCCGGACTGTATAAATTAGTAGCTACCAAGCCTAACGGGCTTATTGTAGCTGATCCTGATACAGGTAAAACAAGATTTTGTTCGGTGAGACAACATCAGTTTACACCTATGGAGACGGTGGCTATTTATACGGACAGCGATACCGTGGAAATAGCGAAAGTATTTCAAAATATGCTTGATAAACAAGCGGATCTTCCGGTGCCTTTAGCGAATTCATCTCATAAAGAATTGCAGAAGTATATTGAAGTCATTATACCTGACTATGACAGGGACAGAGTATTTCACAGTGATATGAAGAAGATCATAAAATGGTTCAATTTCTTAAATGACAGAGGATTTCTTACCGCTGCCCCTGAAGGCAAGTCAGAAGAGGAAGAATAAATACCTATAAAACAACTTGTCTAACCATTTTCATTCTTAGACTATAGAATGAAACTGCCACTATCAGACTCAATCCTGCCAGAATCAGGTAAAGAGTATAAAAACTAAAATGGTCTGCAACAAGCATACTTCCCATGGGTGCTACTATGTGTGCCACTCCATAAGCCATAGCATACAGGGCCATGTATTGCCCTCGTCTGTCTTCGGTGGGTCTGGATACCGCATAATTTGTCATAAAAGGCATAGCAAACATCTCTGAAAATGACATCAGCACTATAAATATCAATGCAGGAATGGTGCTCATCCAACCTGCTATCAATGCTATAAAACTTACAATTAACAAAACACAGCCGAAAGATATCATCACCATATGCCGTTGAATATGTTCGAGACTTCGGATAAAAGGCATTTCCAGGATAACAATGATCAACCCATTTAAGGCTAACAGAAAACCTATTTTTGATTCAGAAAATACCCATTCTCTCTCCCAATAAACCGGAACACTTGTAAATAATTGAAAAAATGCAATGGCATAAAGGGAAACTAAAAAAATAAATAACAAATAATCTTTGTCCTTGTAAGCAGAAAGTCCTACCGTTGTTGTCTTTGTTTTCTTTTCAGGAACTGATGCTTTATTAAATGGCAAATACCTGAACAATATGTACGCAGCCATCAGACAAGTAATGGCATCAATCAAAAATATCCATCTGAAACCAAGCGTACCGGCTACGATTCCGCCCATGGCAGGACCAATCGAAAAACCAAGATTGATCGCAAATCGCATCAGCGAAAATGATCTGGTTCTATTTTCGGGTGTTGAATAAGCCGCAATAGCCACGCTATTAGCTGGTCTAAGTGTATCTGTGATCAAGGAAAAACAGAAAACGGATATCAGGATAGCCATATAGTCTGTCAGAAACACCAATAATAATAGGATAATGGAACTGAACAATAAGGAGTATAACTGAATGTGATAATATCCGAATTTATCTGTAAGATATCCACCTAAGTATGCACCACTAATACTACCCAACCCATATGCCCCCATCACCCACCCTGCGGCTGTAAGTGAAAACCCAAGGTCAGTAGTCAGATATAAGGACATAAAAGGCAACACCATGGCTCCTGCCCTGTTGATAAGCATGATGAGGCTTAATAACCAAACACTTCGCGACAGACCTGAAAAAGAGTCTTTGTAAATATCAATAATACGGTGTAACATTGAAATGCTTATGACATATTTATTAATTCGATAGCATTCGCACGTGCAGCTTCTGTTGGTGGATTTCCACTAAGCATTTTTGAAATCTCTGTTATCCTCTCATCCAGAGATAATTCACGCATGGATGTGACGGAACGTGCGGCAGTATCTGATTTATACACCCAGAAGTGAGACTGGGCACGAGCAGCTATCTGAGGGGAATGGGTTATACAAATGACCTGATGTTTTTTAGATAACCCGGCTATGATGCCGCCCGTTTTTTGTGCCACAGCACCTGATAATCCTGCGTCAATTTCATCAAATATAAGGGTAGGTAATGTAACTGCGCCGGCAACAAGTGATTTAACACACAATGTAAGTCTGGACATCTCACCCCCTGAGGCTGTATCTTTCAATGGCAGGTAATCACTTCCTTTGTTGGAAGCAAATAGTATATTTACCTCATCAAGGCCGGTACCATTCAATTCCCTTAATTCATTGACTTTCACACTGATATAGGCGTGCTCCATGGACAGGCTTGACAACATGTCGTGTACGTTCTTTTCAAATGCCTGGATGATTTTTTTGCGGTTTTCACTGAGCATAGCAGCCAAAGCACGAAGATTTTTTTCCTTTGCGATGCATTCCCGTTGTAAGGTTTCCATTTCATTGGTGAGATCAGCATACCCGTCCAGTTTTGTTTGAATGGCCGTTTGTACATCCAGTAAATTTTCCATATTGGCCACATGGTGTTTTTTTTGAAGCCGATATATCAGGTCCAGCCTTGTAGTGCAATGATGGATTGCTTCTTCGTCGTATTCTGTTGCCTCTGAGATCAATGAAGCTTCATTTGAAATATCGGCTATCTCCTCCCGAACAGAAATCATGCGTGTATACAAAGCTTCATAATTGCTATCCAAATGCCTGATGCTGCTGAATTGATTTATCACTCCTTGCCATTGTCCTATTATAGCATTTTCGTCCTCCTCCAGCGCATGAGCCACCATCAGTGAATTTCTTTTTATTTCTTCAGCAGAAGTTAGTTTTTGCAAAATGACCTCTAGTGTTACCTGTTCATTATCTTTAAGTTCTGCCTGAATAAATTCATTCATCTGAAAAGTGAGAAATTCTATTTCCTGATTTGCATTCCTGTTTTTCTCTCTTAGTCCTTCCAGTGAAATGATGTCCTTCCTGTAACTTTTATATTGAGATTTGTAATTATCCAACAATGATTTATTGCCGGCCAGGGCATCTATGATCTGCAACTGGAATGTTGGCTTCTGAATATCAAGGATATCAAACTGTTGATGGATGTCGATCAGATTTTCAGTTAGCGTTTGCAAAATATCGAGGGTAACCGGAGAATCATTAATAAAAGCCCTGCTTTTCCCTCCGGGCGCTATCTCCCGCCTGATGGTAAGTTCTTCATGGTAATCCAATTCTTCTTCTTCAAAAAAATCAGTTAAATGATAAGATGATATATCAAAAATGGCTTCCACATAGCACTTTTTTTGCTGATCATACAGCACTTTTGTATCGACACGTTTACCCATAATCAACCCAAGTGCACCCAATAAAATGGATTTGCCCGCACCGGTTTCTCCTGTGATAATCGTCAGACCATCAGGAAAGGCAATGTCCAACCTTTCGATGATCGCATAATTTTGTATTTCAATATTTTTTAACATATAAGGGCAAAAGTAATTAATTTATTATCAGAATTAAAATTATACCCAAGCCGATTTACAAGGTATTATCTGGCAAAACGGAAGACATCTTTTGTGAATGAAATTCCTTTTGATCATGACATTACATTAAACATATTATATCTACAAAACAATTATCACTATGTAATTCATCATGTACAATTTTAATTTTGCTTTCTAATTATACTACATATAAATAACTAAGCTCACCCACATAGACCGT
>JACMLK010000457.1 GCA_014379665.1 Saprospiraceae bacterium
CGATATTTATCACATGCAGATCAACGAAGGGGATATTATCAGAACCATTCGTGAAAATCATCAGTATTTTGGTCATTATCATACGGCAGGAGTGCCCGGGAGAAATGAAATTGATACATCTCAGGAATTATATTATCCCGCCATCATGAAAGCTATTTTAGCCACAGGGTATACAGGATATGTAGCTCAGGAATTTATTCATACTTCAAAAACAAATAAGGAGAAAGAGAAAGCACTTGGGAAAGCCATTAAAATCTGCGATATTTAGCATATTATTATCTCTATTAAAAGTTAAAACAAATTAAATTATGTATTTCAATTCTGAAGGATCAAATGAAGTGACGTATGACGCCATAGTTATCGGCTCAGGAATCAGTGGTGGTTGGGCTGCAAAAGAACTGTGTGAAAAGGGGTTAAAAACTATAGTGCTCGAACGAGGAAGAATGGTGAGACACGGTGAATATCCTACAGCCAATATGGAAGACTGGGAACTGCCCAACAGAAACAGAATGACGCCGGAGCAAATGAAGGAATACCCGATCCAACAACGGACCGGTTACACCATGACACCGGCTTACCAGCATTGGTGGCCAAAAGATACAGAAAATCCATATACAGAGACCAAGCCTTTTGATTGGATCCGCGCATATCATGTAGGCGGTCGTTCACTACTTTGGGGAAGGCAATCCTACAGACTAGGTGATCTTGATTTTGAAGCTAATGGAAAAGAAGGCGTCGCCGTGGATTGGCCTGTCAGGTATGCTGATATTGCCCCGTGGTATGATCTGGTAGAAACTTTCATCGGAGTCAGTGGTCAAAACGAAGGTCTAAAACAACTTCCTGATGGTAAATTTTTGCCTCCCATGGAATATAATTGCCTTGAGCTGGATGTCAAGAAAAAGCTCGAAGACAAATTGGGTAGAAAACTCATTATGGGACGAACAGCTCATCTCACAGAACCTAAAGGAAACAGAGGTACCTGCCAGACCAGGAACCGATGTATGAGAGGTTGCCCGTATGGAGCATATTTCAGCAGCAATGCCTCCACCCTACCCGCTGCTGAGGCCACGGGAAATCTGACTATCAGACCATATTCCATCGTGACGGATATCATTCTGGATGAGACCAATTCCAAAGCAAAGGGAGTAAGAATATATGATTCAGAAACAAAGAAAACCGTAGAGTACTTTGCAAAAATAGTTTTTATTTGCGCATCTACTTTAGGTTCAGCCCAAATTCTACTAAACAGCACTTCAGAACGATTCCCGAACGGGTTTGGTAATGACAGCGGAGAATTGGGTCATAATCTGATGGATCATCATTTCAGACTTGGAGCAAATGGAAAAAGCGATGAATTCAAAGATATGTATTTCAAAGGCAGAAGACCAACCGGAATATATATACCTAGATTTCAAAACATAGATGAAAAAAGTAAAAAAAGCTACCTGAGGGGTTTCGGATACCAGGGCGGCGGAGGACGTGAAGGCTGGGGACGTTATATTGCTGAAGCAGAATATGGTAAGGGTTTTAAAGATGCTATTTCACAAACGGGTGACTGGACATTTGGAATCATGGCTTTCGGTGAATGTCTTCCATACCACGAAAATAAAGTGACACTCAACAAAGATTTAAAGGACATATACGGTCTGCCTACGCTCAATATGGATGCAGAATGGAAAGCCAATGAATATGACATGCGAAAAGACATGACAGCCGATGCCGCAGAAATGCTGGAATCAGCCGGACTTAAAGATGTCAAAACATATGATTCAGGCTGTAATCCCGGTTTAGGGATCCATGAAATGGGCACTGCAAGAATGGGAAGAGATCCCAAGACTTCTGTACTGAATAAATGGAATCAGATACACGCTGTAAAAAATGTATTTGTGACTGACGGTTCATTTATGACATCAGCAGCCTGCGTAAATCCTTCACTTACTTATATGGCATTCACAGCAAGAGCTGCCAATTATGCCGTGGAAGAATTGAAAAAAGGAAATTTATAATCATTTAATTCATTAAAATAAGATAATAAAATGGATCGGAGAGAAGCACTTAAAGCCACTTCATTATTCCTTGGATATACATTAACAGCTGGTTCAGCTGCAGCTTTGTTAGGAGGCTGTAAAGCAGAGACTTCAACAGGCTGGCAACCAAAGACATTATCATCACAACAAAGTGAGCTGCTGGCTGAGATTTGCGAGAGTATATTACCAAAGACAGATACACCGGGTGCAAAAGACGCCCTATGCCACAGATATATTGATGAGTTGCTGACAAACTTTTATGAAGGTGAAAAGCAAAAATACTTTTTAGAATCACTTGACGTATTTGATGACAAGTCCAAATCAAAATATTCAAAAGCGTTTGTGGCATTAAATAGTAATGAAAGAGAAGAAATCCTTGGCATGTTAGCAAAGGAAGCCAAGGATTATAAAGATGATACTGGTAAGAAACCCCACATCTTTAAAGCTATCAGGGAAGCCACAGTAGCCGGATATTTTAGTAGTGAAGTCGGTGCAAATGGTGGACTTTGTTCTTTTCTTCCTATTCCCGGCCCTTATCAGGGATGTATAGATTATACTACTGTAGGTAAAGCATATGTTTTGTAATTTAAAATAAAATTAAACATGACTAAATATTTAATGCTGATATGTTTCTCGTTAACCATTTTCGCTTGTAAAAACACATCAAAAAATGCAGATAATGTTCCTGTTTCAACCCAAGATACATCTTCCATGAAAATTTCATTGGCACAATGGTCTTTCCATATTGCACTGGATAGTGGCAAAATGGACAATCTGCAGTTTGCAGAAAAAGCAGGCGCTTTAGGTTTTGCAGGGGTGGAATATGTCAACAAATTCTTTAAAGATAAGGCTCAGGATACTTCTTATCTTAATCAGATGACAGCCAAAGCAAATGCTGCGGGAGTGAAGCAATTGCTTATTATGATTGACGCAGAAGGGGATCTTGGTGATACTGACGAAATGAAAAGAAAGGAAGCCGTCAATAATCATAAAAAATGGGTGGATGCTGCAGCCTATTTAGGTTGTCATTCCATCAGGGTGAATGCAGCAGGTAATGGTTCCGCTGAACAGGTAGCTGAGAGTGTGCATAAAAGTCTGTCCGCTTTGGCTGACTATGCTGCATCAAAAAATATCAATGTCATTGTAGAAAATCATGGAGGCTATTCATCAAACGGGAAATGGCTGGCTGATATAATGGCTAAAGTAAATAAACCAAATTGCGGAACACTACCTGATTTCGGTAATTTTTGCATCAAAAAAGAAGGCGAGAAGTGTATAGAAGAATATGACAGATACAAAGGGGTTTCTGAACTTATGCCATATGCCAAAGCAGTAAGTGCCAAATCTTATGACTTTGGCGAGATGGGTTTCGAAACTACCATTGATTACCTCAAAATGATTGGTATAGTCAAAGATGCAGGATACAAAGGTTTTATTGGTGTAGAATACGAAGGTACGAGACTTAGTGAAGAAGAAGGAGTAATAGCAACCAAAAAGCTGATTGAAATGTGTCTTACAGAACTGGAAATGCCGGAAAAACAATAAGTTTAATAAGTTATTTTAAATAACTTGTTTTTAAAAATAACATTTAGCCCTGATGAATCAGCTCTTCAGAGTTCTCATCCTTGCAAAGCTCTGAAGTCGTTAAAAAGTGAACAAGGAGGGTGATTTTGAATATAATACCGACAGAATTTTTCTTCATTTAAATTATCGTCGGTATAAGAGATAACGTTTTATCCCTAAATGTTACTTCAATATTATCTATTCAACTATTTTCTCCTTGTGTAGGACCCATAGACAGTCGGAATCTGCGCATGTTAAAAGTGATCCCGGAGGGATCATACTATGTTAGAAATAAATGCATCCCCCACCCACCTGGTCCTGGAGGGATCAAACAAAACATTCAGATATTCGTTTGCTTTCATCCTTAATGCTTATTGTAGTGTATTATACGAATCATCTTAAGTTAATTAAAGCTTTATCTCGAATTGGATCGAATAACTTGTATTAAAGAGAAAACGTTTTATCCCTAAACGTTCTTCTATACAATCTATTCAACTATTTTCTCCTTGTGTACCACCGGTAGATATTCGGACTCTGTGCACGTTAAATATTGATCCCAGAGGGATCACACTATGTTAGAAATAAGTGCATCCCCGCCACTCATTTGATCCAGGAGGGATCAAATAAATCGTTCAGATATTCATTTTTTTCAGCCTCAATGCTACCTCCGTGTATCACGAGAAATAACTTTGAATCTTAAAGGATCAGATCTTCAGGGTTTTTATTTACCAGATAATGAGCAAACTGTCTGGCGACAAACGGACTGATAGAAGCTCCCTTGGTACCCAGTCCATTAAATATATACATACCTTGTATGGTTGGATGCAATTTTATAATAGGGCGCCTCGAATGTAAAGTAGGTCTTATAGCGGCTTTATGATCAATAATGTCATAAGGTATTTTTAATATCCTGTCCAGTTGAGCTGTCAGCTTTAAACGGCCCTGTTCCGTCGGCAGGTCATCTGTTGCATCCCATTCATAACCCGAACCTACCCAGTACATATCATCATACAGGTGTACTATGAAGATTTTGTCTTTATACATCTTCCTGAAACCTGCACCCGGAATTTTCACTAATAGTACTTCGCCTTTGGCAGGCCCGAAATCTACATGTTGATAGAAGGGATTATCCTGCCCTTTATAACCTTCACAAAATATGATTTCTTTGAAGGAATGGTTTTTATATATAAAAGAGGATGGCTCTGTTGACAAAAGATGATGTTCAAATATTTCAGCATAATAATCATTGGTGCTGATAAAGACTTGTTTATATGCACGGATTATGTCAGCGAGGTGAACCTGTAACGTACCTTTAAATTCACCATAACCAAAAGCTTTATTGACTTTATTCTCAAACTCACTGACATCCGGATCCTGAACCATAAATTCTGCTACATCCGGATCTGCTGTTCTGGCCAGCCAGTTATTTTCAGTTTCTGAATTGTCTAACGCTCTGACGATGTTGATCTCCGAGTAAGCCTGAATATGTAATAGAGCGGAAATTTCATCATAGACTTCTCTGGCTACGGGTAAAAAATCATTGATCCGCCAACTTTTTACAAAGTTTTTTCCGGTGATTGGATTGACAATACCGGCAGCTATTATAGATGAAGAACCATGATGGTCATTGTCTATAACAAGTACGGACTTACCCTCTTTTAAAAGAAAATGGACAAGTAATGTACCGGCAATACCCTGCCCTATGATAGCAAAATCGTAAAGTTTATTTTCCATACAGATTAAAGGAGTGCTAATAATTCCTTTTCTTTTTTTGGTAAGGATACCACTACCAATTCATAGGAATGATCAATAAGTTTACGCACTAAGTTATCTTCCACACGGCCTTCAAGAGTCACTGTATTCCAATGTGCTTTATTCATATGGAATCCCGGCTGTATATCTTCATAAATTTCTCGCAATTCATTGGCCCATTCAGGATCACATTTAAGATTTGCCGTTGCTGGAACGCTGTCAAGCCCTGTCAGAGCAAACATTTTGCCCATTACTTTAAATACCAAAGTATCCCCGCCAAACGGGAAAGATTGTGTTACTCCCTTTTTAGTGAGGCAGATGGTGGTAAATGTTTCAATATCCACAGGTTACTCAGTTTAAAGTAAATGTCCCATGACATCCTGTTTTACCTTCAGATACTTTTCGTTTTCTGATTTGGGAGAGATGATGATAGGTATTCTTTTATTCAGCTTGATTGAAGAATTGTCAATGGCAGATATTTTGTCGGGATTATTGGTAATCAAATCTATTCGTTGCACGCCAAGGTCCTTTAAAATTTCAATGGCAATGTCAAAGTCACGCTCATCAGGCTCAAAACCCAGGTGTACATTTGCCTCAAATGTGTTCAATCCATTGTCCTGCAAATTATAGGCATCCAGTTTATTAATTAACCCTATACCCCTTCCTTCCTGTCGCAAATAAATCATGATGCCATGTACACGCGCAATAATGTTCATTGATTCTTCAAACTGATCACCGCAATCACAACGTTTTGAACCAAAAAGATCTCCCGTGATACATTCAGAATGTATCCTGACCGGTACAGAATCCGATGTAATGGTTTTTTTATGCACCAGAGCAATGTGTGGTTGCTGCTCACTGTGCTCTTCAGCAAATGCAAAGATATTAAACTCTCCCCATTTAGTAGGCAAATTTGCCTGAACCTGACGCTTAAACAATATTTTCAATTTTAATAGCACAAAGATAACAAATTGAAAAACGGGAATGTTTTTTATACTCCTATTTACTTCCGGAATATGATTATTTATTTACTTTTGCACCTCCATATTTTCAGGTCTCATAGTTCAACGGATAGAATAGGAGTTTCCTAAACTCTTGATCCAAGTTCGATTCTTGGTGAGGCCACACCACAAAAAAGACCTGTACATTAACGTATCAGGTCTTTTTTGTTTTTAAAGTGGATTCACTTTAAAATCTATCTTTTTATATTAAATTTACTATTTCTCTAACACCACACATTACAGGATGCCAGTCCCTCAAAACACATCAATGCTTACTCACCAACGATCTCAATCTTTTTTGAAATAACACCTAACGTGGTGACTACCTGAAGGAAATAAATTCCTGTAGGATATTGCTTCGTAATGATGGAGACAGTTTGTTCTTCCAACACAGTTTGTTGGCTGACAATATTTCCGAATATGTCTGTCATTTTGTATCCTTTGATGATATTTCTTCCATTGAAGTGAAGCGAAATAAAATCTTTCGCAGGATTCGGAAATACCAGAAGTTTATCTTCGGATGGTACCGGTGTCTTATTATCAAGATTGATTCTCACATCGACATAGGTGTCAGGAAGCAGATATTTTTCTCCGTCGGCTCCTTCCATTTCTATATTACCGGTGTTGATTCGTCTGATAATGTAGGTGTCGTCTGATTTGAAACCTTCAACTTCATCCACAACAATAGAAGTAAGCTGACCTATTTTTCCGTTTCCGCTCACTCCAAGAGGTCTGAAACCTTCAACTTCATCCACTACAATATTTCCTGTTCTGGTAAAACCTGCATGAACAGTACCTTTTTTAGGTTGTCTGACCATTTGAAGTGTCGGACTTGAATTTCCAAACCAGCCATCTTCATCAAAATGCCCGTATAAGCTGGCACTATCCAGCATAGTAGGTGGAAAATTCAGCTCAAAAGCCAAACCGAATATATCTTTTACTGGATTGGCATTACTGCCTATCACTATATCAATTAATAACAAATCGCCGGAATCGAGTTCCGTAGAATTTGGAATGAGCTCAAAAGGATAGTCTTTGATAGCCAGTACTTCTTTGGGAACAAAATTATGCACCGCACCATAATTACTGATAATGGAGGTGGTATCTCCGGTAGATAAAATACCGTCCCCATTTCCATCCACATGTTTTGTATTTATCCCGTTTGGTTGATTTACGCCCCAGTCGGTGCCATGTTGACCTGCGTTGTAATTATAGTCAAGATCACTCCGCGGATCACCTTTCAACCCCAAAAATCTGCCCAAAGGCAATAAATCCGAGATAGATACCCTGCCATCTCCATTCATATCTCCATACCATACGCAGTCACGACCCACACACTTACATAAGCTATCCTGATCGCTGTCAGTGATAGTAACATATACTTTATATACAACACACGGATTGTTATCAATACAATACGACACGTCAAACTCATCATTGCCGGAATAGTTATTTTCAGGAGTATACAACAAAACAGCCTTAGACTGAATGCTATTACAATCTATGTCTAAGGATGTACTGTCATTAAATATCTCAAGTGTTCCAAACAAAGGATCATTCAGATGCTCAAATGAATAACCCGATACAGGTACCTTATATTCAAGTACTAACGATGTATTTTTATCCGTATCAAATGAATACGCTATATCCTGCTGAGGTTGATAATTTCCAATCGTCATTCTGATTTTACCGGTAGCAGTATAACCACCGTAATTGACGGTGTAGCTAAAGTTCTTTTCACCACTGAATCCTGTCGGAGGCGTATAACTGAAGACACCTAGAGTATCATGTGACAAAGCAGAAGAAAAGGTAGAAATTGAAAAATTACTGCTCAGGTCATTGGCAAACACATCAAATGTGATTGCTGTATTTTTGGGAGTATAAAAGCGGTCATCCCTGACACTACTGTTATTTTGCGTTTTGATAAGAATTTTTATGATAACAAGACGTTCATTATCATTTGCATCAGAAAGCAGGAAGTTGTCTTCACCGGAAGTTCCTTTATTTGGTATATATTTAAAAATCTGTGGATGAACCTGAGATACAGATCCCTTTTCCGGATTGTTTAAAGCATTTTGTCCAAAACCTTCAAAGGGAAGCACGATCAGTTGTGAACTGGTATTGGTAATAGTGTATCGTAAAGTATCAACAGCGGGTGCATCATTATCTTCTGTCACAATATATATCAGTGCACTCGCCCTGGTGCCTGAGGCATCCATCACACTGTACACTATATAATCATTTTTCAATTCGGCTGAAGGAGTGTACACAATAGAATCTCCTGCAAAAACAGCACTTCCATACTGAACCTGTCCAATACCCGTAAGTTGCAGATCTGCTCCGGTCGTGATATCATTAGTAAGTGGAAAAATAGTGACGGTCTGATCCCCTGAAACAGTAACATAATCAGAACTGGCATTAACTATTGATTCTACATAATCTACAAGATATGTGGTATATTTAGGCAGTGGTGTGAAAGGCGGTTTTAATTCCGTATATTGAATAGTAGCAGAAGCCTTTCCGACATAATTTGGATTGTTTGGTGCGAGATGAAACCTATATAATTTGTTGCCCACATTAGAGACCCCGTACACATTACAATTTAAAGAAGGTGAAGGAGACGGTGGGAATAAACTGTGGATGGTATCCGTAAAAATCGTACCTTTCAGCAAAGTAAGATGTACTTCAGCATCATTCGTTTGCGCAGATAACCTGAGGGTGGATATCAGCACCAAAAGTGATAAAATGAATTTGTTTGCGTGTTTCATGGGTTCGTCTTAGGGAGACTCTCTCCTGATTTGGTTATAATTCAACCGCAAAGTAAATAATTATTCATTACATTTACAAATATATGGACATTTTTATTATAATTATTTTTAGATTACTTTGAATTCTGATTTACAGCTACTTAAAGAATCTGATAATCGTTAAGTTACACTTAATATATTATTATAATATGTCATTAAAAAAGAATTATAAATTACTAAATAACATAATTTGTAATAGATTCAGAGTGCATCATAAACATATTACACTATCTTTAAATACAATTTACAGAATATTCAGATTCATCATGCTGATGGTAACTCAAAATAAATAACGGTAAAATGAATTTCAAATCTTATCTTGCAAAATTCTTAGCATATCACAGACCTAATAAATAGATTGGTTAGTTGGCGACTTCAGAGAAGTTAAGCGGATACTGGAACTAAGTTTGACATAGTTATAGATAGACAAAAGACTCCTGATGAGTAGCACAATATCCTTAATTCTACTTTATACCAAATTTATTCAGATGACATCAATAATTTAACAAACCATTCAATTATAAATTTAAAATTTAATCATATATTTCCTCATTAAAACTTTAAATATGGTAATTTTGTCAGTGCAATCCCTAAGATGTTATTATACCTTTTACCTTTATGCAATCTCTGAATAAAATATTTCATGTCGTTTCGTTTACATTTAAAATATAAGTTTAAAATACTGAAATGAAAGACAGAAAAATACTGGTGGCTATGCAATCATTGTCTGTATATGACCTGAATAGTTTCGGCAAGTACGTGCATTCTCCTTATTTTAATGTAAACAAACCTATTGAAGCTTTTTTTGACGCACTTTACCAAAAGATAAAAACGGATAAAACGGAAGATTTGACAAATGAGTATCTTTGGGAAATAGCATTTGGGAAAGAAAAATACCATAATCAGAAATTTTTGAAACTCAATTCTGATTTGGTCAAACTGCTGGAAGATTATCTCGCCCAGAAAGAATTTGATTCAATGACCAGCCTTCGTTCCAGCTTAAAAATAGAAGGCGCCCGCAAAAGAAATCAGGATAAACTGTACAATGGTCTGATGGGAGAACTGGAACGATTGGGGAAGATGGAAATGAATCAGTCGGTGGAATACTACTATACCAAATATCAGATAGAAAGGGCGTTGTTTAACCTGAAGACAGAAAACGAGAAAAAAAATGCCAAATTTGAGATCGAAACAGAGTTGAATATTAATAAAATATCAGAGAATCTTGACTTCTTTTATATTGCAGAAAAGTTGCGGCTTTATTGCACCTTGTTAAGCTGGAAAAAAATGTATCAGCTCGACATGGAGATGGATAATATGGATCTGGTTTTATCCCAGGCGGAAACAGTGAAATACAGCAACATTCCACCAGTACAATTGTACAATAAGATGCAGTTCACATACAAAGATGGAGAGAATACAGAACATTATTTTGAGTTGAGGCAAATGATGAAAAAGTATATCCATTTGTTTCCAAACGATGAGGTCAAAGAAATTTACAACACTGCAATAAGTTATTGTATCAATAAAGTGAATAAAGGAGATTTTGAATTTCAAAGAGAAACTTTTGAGATATATAAAGAAACGATTGAAAATGAAGTTATTCTAAGTGATAAAGATATATCTGCTTCTGATTTTAGAAATATAGTCCCCATTGCACTTAGAGTTGGAGAGTTCGACTGGACTGAAAACTTTATCAATGAATATTCCAAATACGTGGATGAAAAATACCGGGACAATGTGGTCGAATTCAGTCTGGCACGACTGGAATTTTACAGAAAGGACTTCGGCAAAGTGCTAGACCACCTGAATAAAGTAAACTATGAAGACGTTTGGTACAACATAAATGCAAAAACATTACAGATTGCGAGTTATTTTGAACTCGATGAATTTGATGCCCTGGAATCTTTACTACAGGCCTTCAAAATGTATATCCGACGGGAAAAATCACTGACATCAAACCGAAAAGAACACTATCTTAATCTAATCAAATTCACCTTGATATTAATGAAACTAACCCCTAAGGATAAAGAAAAACTCACTAAACTGCGGATGGATATTAATGACACCAAAGGAGTGGTTTCGAAGCCATGGTTACTGGAGAAGGTGGATGACATGATCAATAAAAAATAAAAATAAAGTTTCTGGCAACAGATGGAAACAAAAATCACAATAAATCTGGATATCCGGGAAATATCTTACACAAAACGCTGATAATCAACAAAGAACTAACAATGCATTATGTCACATAGATGACATTGGTGATCATTTTGTCCTCATTAATCAGGATCTCTCTGTAACCAATCAAATCGTTTTGTGGTCTGAATTCTTCAAAATCGGGATGAATTTGAATAAAAGTAGAGGGCGTAATGTATACATGTTGGTTCTTCATCTGAACGGTCCTTTCCAAATGATAATGCCCGCAAAATATGGCTATACTTTTATCCGGAAATGCTCCACACAGCAATTGAAATCGTTCAGTTTGTGTAAAAGCATAGGTAGGCTCCACATGTTTGCATCCGGCTAATATCGGAGGATGATGCATAAAAATGGTTACACAAATACCACCAGAAGATATTTCATGACTGAGCCATTGATATTGTGTTTCTGTCATACTTCCTTCGGATGAATCCAGGAATATCAGAGGTGAAAATGGTTCATGATGAGCATAATATAATTCATCACAGGAAGTGTTTTTAGCAGGATAAAATATGTCGCACATCAGTCGGGGGTCGTCATGATTTCCTGCTATACAATGATATGGAATCCCGGTGGCATCCATCTGCGTTTTGACCCAGGAATATATTTGCTCGTCCCCGACCCTATTGCACAGATCTCCGGCCAGAACAATCAGATCAGGACCGGAGCCAACAGATGTATGGAGCACTTTAATAAAATTTGAGCGCGTATCAATACCTAACGGATGTTCACCTTCTTCATCAATATGGAGATCAGTCAGCATGCAGATTTTATACAAGATGATTACTTTTTAAAAGTTGAAACAAGAAATCAGTTAATTTTCCAATCCACCCTGAGTGCCACATTTCTGGGTGCTTCTATCAGGGCAGGTCTTAAAGTATATTCCTGATTCAATATATTATTCATCAATGCAGAAATGGTCACTGCTCCTATTTCGACACTTAGTCTCGAGTCGAGCAAAGTATAACCTTTATTATTAAAATCACGGTATTGCCCTATTCAGAATATGTCAAAATTGATAGGCGGCACTGACTCGAAAGCCTTATCCACATTGATCACATGACTTACTTTTTGCACAGAAATTCCCCATTTAAATTTCCATATCTTAGCTTCACAATCTATTTTAAACTGGTGTTTGGACCGGTA
>JACMLK010000458.1 GCA_014379665.1 Saprospiraceae bacterium
ATCATTTTTTTATTGTCAGAAGCATTCATCTTCGTCATTTCATATCCTAAATATACCAAGGTAAGTGGTCCGATGGTGTACATAAAATAATCGGTATATTCTGTTTTTGATACCATAGTCATGATCAAAGGCAAAACCAACAACGAACCAACGTAAGTTGCTATTTCGTAGTATTTGCGCTTTTTATCGCTCAAGTGGAGCAAAGGTGACAAACCAATGTCAGCCATATATCTTTGGGTACGGACAAAGGTCAGCAAACTAATCACCATAACCACAGCAGCAAAACTGAAAGCTACATTCCATCTCAGATGCTCAGGAATGATGTTGCTCAGCATGTCGCCTTTGCCTACCGCTATACAAAGATATCCGCCCAATAATGCGCCAATATTAATACCTGCATAAAATAAAGAAAATCCTGCGTCTCTTCTCTGATCGTGTTCACTATAAAGCTGTCCTACCATGGTCGAGATATTAGGTTTGAAAAAACCGGTACCTATAATGGTGAAACTAATACCGTAAAAGAAAAATGCATTAGGATCAATTGCAAGTATGGTGCTACCTACGATCATCAAAAGGCCACCCCAAAATAATGACTTGCGATAACCCAGGATTTTATCTGCAAATAATCCTCCGATAAATGTAAAAGCATACACAAAAGCCTGTGTGGCTCCATACTGAAGATTGGCCACCGAATCATTCATCATAAGTTGAGTTACCATAAAGTAAATCAACATGCCCCTCATTCCGTAAAAGCAAAATCTTTCCCACATTTCAGAAAAGAAAAGATACCACAATTGTTTAGGGTACTTGCCTTTGAAGTTTTGAATCTGTTCTCTGGTCAGTGTATTTTCCATCATATTTTAATTCACGCCGTGCATCATTTTCTTCAATTTTGGAGTCAGTGAGAATAATATCACTGATGCCAAACCGCAAAGAATCACAAATACCATAAAGAATTCGTATAAATTGGTAATCTGATAGCCTACGAATACCGGATAATGATCCATGATATTTTTATCGGCTAATAATTGTAATTGTTCCGCCGTAGGAGTTACTGTTTTATCCAGTACAGCCTGCAAATCTATACCCATATCACCGGCTGTCTTGAATTTATCGCCTGTAGCAGGCAATATTGAACCAAGGGTACCTGCAAGCGCATAACCCGAAGCATTGGACAAGAAAAAGACCCCATAAAGCAGAGAGGTAAATCTTTTCGGTGCCAGTTTGCCTACCAAAGAAAGTCCTATCGGAGATAGACAAAGCTCACCAATGGTCTGTAATAAATACAATAAAATCAACCATTTGATACCAAGTAATCCGGCATTGCCCAAATCTTTCACATTATTAGCGATGATAAAATAGGCCAACGCAATTATTGCCAGACCTAAAGCCTGTTTGACCGGAGAAATAGGCTCCTTGCCCGCAGCCCTCAATTTGTCCCAAAGCATACTAAATGGGATGGCCAGCATGACTACAAAAATACCATTAAATATCTGCACCATGGATGGTGGCATATTCCAGCCAAAGAAGTCTCTGTCGGTTTGGTTATTGGCTATGAAAGTCAATGAAGAGCCGGCTTGTTCAAATGCTGCCCAAAAGAATATTACAAAAAAGGAAACCACATATATCACCAGAATTCTGTCCATCTCTATTTTGGATAAAGAAGAGTCTGTCAGGATAAGTCCCGCCAAAGTGATTCCACTGGCATAAATCAATGAGTATACATAATTCTGACCAACAAATAGATGGAAGATAACGGCTAATCCCAAAAATCCTATAACGGCCAGCATCAGTGATTTGCTTGAAAAAATCGCTTTTTGTGACTCACCTTCTTCATAGTCGGATGCGATATTGTTTTTTGGCAGACCACCCAAAGCTCTTCCTTCCGGGGTCACTACATATTTATCTTTCAGGAGGTAAAAGGTAAGCGTACCTATCAACATGGCTACACCAGCTGCAAAAAATCCCCATTTAAAAGCGAATACATCTCTGGTACCATTGGCATCAACGACGTCTCCTAAAAGAGGACAAAAATATTGACCTAAAAAAGCACCAACGTTGATACCCATATAAAAGATAGTAAAAGCTGTATCGAGTTTGTTTTTTTCTTCTTTTGGGTACAGGTTGGTCACCATACTTGAAATATTGGGCTTAAAGAAGCCATTTCCAAATATTAATACCCCTAATGCAACATACAGGAGCGTCTTTGCCAGATCAAGGTTTGTACCGAATGTACTGGCACTGGTAAACAAAAGAAACTGACCTGTTGCCATTAATAATCCACCAATCAGGATACAATTTCTATTCCCTAAAAATCTGTCCGAAATAAATCCACCCAACATTGGAGTCAAATAACAAAGACCAAGGAATCCACCATAAATGATGGAAGATTGTTCTTCGCTTATCATCAATGCATGGACAATGAACAGCGTAAGGAGGGTCCGCATTCCATAGAAATTGAACCTTTCCCACATTTCAGTTCCGAATAATACCCAAAGACCTTTTGGGTGACTTGTTTTTGAAGCTGCTGTACTCATACTAGTTTTGATTATTTTGGCGCTAAAAGTATGATTAATTTTTGGGTTGAATAGTGTATCGGCTGATTTTATTTAAGACATAAAATCAGGATGAATTTTGACCCGGAGAATGCACAAAATATAATGTGCTATAACTATTGAATGCAAAATTATGCTTTGAAATGAACAAATTATTGGATAAATTCGATCATTTATTTTATAGTAATTTGAGCACAATTTTAAATGAAGATAAAAGAAAAAGAATTTTTTAATTGATTGATGGAGAATGGGGGATGCATTTATTTCAAACATAGTGTGATCCCGCTGGGATCAAAAGGTTGGGGAAACCTTTATTTTCTAATCCCGCTAGGATCAATGCACAAACGACTTCAGAGAAGTCAGTCCTGTGGCACAATTTGCAAACTTGCGCCAGCATCTGCAAACTTGCGCATCGGGCACAAGTTGCAAACTTGCGCCAGCATCGGCCAGGATTATATTAAAGAAGAAGTTTTTTTAATTGGTTGGTGGACTACTGAAGGGACTTCAGAATATGTTTTGCTTTTTTACCACCTTTTTTTGCAGCATCTTTAATGTCTTTTACATATCCGTTTTTGCCTGCTTTTTGTTTGGCAATACCTCTGTATGTTAACAGGTCTGCTTCGCTGATTCCATCGGCGACTACTGGTAAATTGGATGCTTTGTCAAATGATCTGAGTGCTTCAGGAAAATCTTCCAGCTCCATTAATACCAAACCATACTGATAAAAAGCCCATCTGAGCCAGAATTTATTAGGATTGTCAGTTTCAAATGTCCGGGTTGTAAATAATTTAAGGTCGAATGCGGCTTTTTGCCATTCTTTAAGTTGAATGTGGCATTCTGCTTTTAATTTTCTCGATTTCCAATACAAAGTTTGCAGGGCTATGGATTTTTTAATGGATTCATCAAGATTTTCAATGGCTTCTTTCCATTCTTCTTTGGACATATGTATTTTGGCTTTGCCATAATATGCTGTTGGTATGGTGGGGTCTATACCTATACATTTGTTATAATCACGTAAGGCATCGTGGAAATTTTTCATCATAAAATTTACCTTTGCTCTTCGTTCATAAGCCTGTGCATGTCTGTCATATTTTTCAATAGCCAAACTCAAGGCTTCAATAGCTTCACTTTCTTTGCCCTTGACTTTCACTAATTTACGACCTCTTACAAAAGATTGAACTGCACCTTTGTCGCTATCTGGTTCGAGCGTTTCGAAATGCATTATATCACCCTCGTTGATGAGCCATGCCCTGATGGAACCCGCGATAGCAAATTGTGCACAGTAACTCAATAATGATGTTGTAGTTCTAAAAGCTTTATCTGAGACCTGACTAACATGTCTTGGAATTTCCAATGAGAGGTCATTGTCATTAAAAATATCCTCGTATTTTAAAAATACATCCGTCTTGTAATAATTCTCCAGCCTCTGAAGAAACATTTTAGTTACTTTCTCATAACTCTTTGTCGTCCCGAATTCAAGCCTGCCCTGTATGATTGTCTTAAAGTACATCCATTAAATATTACATGAAGAGACATAGAAAAAATCATTCCAATTTTTCCTATTGAACTGCTGTATGTTAGAATAACACATTTTTAGGCACATTTAGTTTAAAAATCGAATAAAAAAAGGGCATTCTGGAAAAACATCCAAAATGCCCTCTTATATTTCTTATCAATCTATCTACACTAAATCTTCTGTAACGCCTATTTCGTCAATCGCATCTCCACTACCTTCCAAGCCGGTGACATCAGCATAACCCGCATAATCGGCAGCCATAACTATCGGATATGCAAACAGAATTCCAACAATTAATGCCACCAGGCCAAGTATAATACTTAAGCCAACCAACAGAATAAAAGCAAAATGTAAGAACCATCTTTTATTGGTTAATTTCCAGCTTGTTTTAATGGCTTCTACCGCATCATATTTGTGAAAAACGATGAGGTAATTGGTCCAACGGAAAGAAACAGCCACATATAGACAAATCAACCCAATCAGGAAGATCCAAATCATGGAGGATGCAATTTGACTTGAAGCGTCCATTAAAGATCCTGCATCGCTTGTTGCCAAGGCTGATATAAAACTAAATCCAAGAACAAAAATAAGTGGAAGAAGTAAAATAAAATACACGAGCAACATCAGAATATTTGCTACAACCAATTGTGCAATGTGATTAAACCCTTTAAAAAAATTGCCAAATTCCTGACTTCCTGTTTGTTCCTGAAGATGAGCACCATAAGGAATTCCTACGGCTAAAGCAGGATTTACTACTATACCTATTAAAAAGCCTAAAATCGGAATCATGGATACAACTATACTTATCAAAATAAAAACAACGGTATAGCCTAAAAAACCACCCGGGTTTTTTTTGAATATTTCATATCCTCTGGAAAAATATTCTCCGATTTTAAAATCATAGCCATTGTCTATGGCTGACTGAACTTGCTGACTATGCTCCATGTGTACTTGTTTAAGTTGGTTATTTGAATAATATCAAAGTAAAG
>JACMLK010000459.1 GCA_014379665.1 Saprospiraceae bacterium
ACTGCTTTTTGATATTTTTTTTAGGCAATCCGATAATAAAAAACCAATACGATTTTATATAAAACAACCCGAATCAGCATTTTATAAAGACATTAATCGTCTGAATATAAAGACATTTATCGTCTTTATAAAATGTCTCAGATTTTTGGCCTTAGGCTCCTGACTACCTTACCCGCCTGCCACATTTCTGATTCCCGAAGCGTGGTTAATTCTTCGTCAAGTTTAGCCCTGTAATCAGGTTGAGAGTTGGTATCAATAGATCTCTGGGCTTCTACTCCTGCAGCAACACTTTTATATAATTCATCAAATACCGGTGCTACGGCGTCTCTGAATTTATTTTTCCAGTCGAGTGCACCCCTTTGAGCAGTAGTGCTGCAATTGGCATACATCCAGTCCATTCCGTTTTCTGCGACGAGTGGCATTAGTGATTCCGTCAATTCTTCTACAGTTTCATTAAAAGCTTCAGAAGGACTGTGTCCGTTCTTTCGCAAAACATTGTACTGTGCTTCGAAAATACCTTGTATGGCGCCCATCAAGGTACCTCGTTCACCTGTAAGATCAGAATACACTTCTTTTTTAAAATCTGTTTCAAACAAATATCCTGAACCTATACCTATCCCTAAGGCTATAACCCTATCCCTTGCTTTGCCTGTAGCATCCTGGAAAATAGCATAACTGGAGTTCAATCCTTTGCCTGCAAGGAACATTCGCCTCAAACTGGTACCTGATCCTTTTGGCGCTGCCAGGATAACATCAATATCTGATGGAGGGATTATACCTGTTCTTTCTTTATATGTTATACCAAACCCATGAGAAAAATACAGGGCTTTACCGGCTGTCAGATGTGGTTTTAGTTGTGGCCATACAGCAATTTGTGCCGCATCTGAAAGCAAATACTGAACAATAGTACCTTTGGCAGCCGCTTCTTCTATTGGGAAAAGGGTCTTTCCGGGGACAAAACCATCTTTTAAAGCTTTATTCCAGGAATGAGTGTCAGGTCTTTGCCCGATAATTACATTAAAACCATTATCTCTAAGGTTTAATGCCTGTCCGGGACCCTGAACACCATATCCTATGATAGCAATGGTGTCATTTTTAAGTATTTCCCGTGCTTTATCCAATGGAAATTCCTCGCGGGTAACGACATTTTCAAGCGTTCCTCCAAAATTTAATTGTGCCATTTTTATTTATTTGTTGATCTGTAATATTGTTTATTTGTGACATTATAAAGCATACCATAATACACTTAACTCTCTATCGACCTTAGATAATTTTTCAATCTCTCCATGGGTTTGACAATGGCAACTCTACCGGAACGCACAAATTCAAAAATTCCAATTTCTTTCAAATCAGTGAGCAGTGCCTCTGTTTCAGATTGATGGCCGGTTTTTTCTATGACAATATACTCTTTCTCGATCGTGAGAATTCTTGCGTTATGTCTCCTGATCAGCAGTTCTACATGATCTCCATCATAAAATGCTTCAGTTGAAACTTTGTACAATGCAATTTCCTGATAAATGATTTGATTATTATTATAATAAAATGCTTTGAGTACATCGACCTGTTTCTCTATTTGTTCAGTCAGTTTTCTTACCTGTTCTTCTTCCAGTATCAGCATAATAGTAAATCTGTATATACCTTCCATAGATGATGGAGACACGGTGATGCTTATAATATCAAAGTGCCTGCGTGCTATTATGGCAACTATACGACTAAGAAGGCCGGTTTTGTCTTCACTGAATACGGTCAGCGTATATTCCTGGGTTTCATTCATTTTTTCATCTTTATTCAAGCGTGATTTCATCTACGGCCTTTCCTGAAGATATCATTGGGAAAACATTATCTTCTTTGTCCACCATGACGTGTAGCAGAAAAGGACCATCAAAAGCTAACATTTCTTTCACTGCATTTTCAAGTTCGGTTGCTTTAGTGATTTTTTTAGCCTTTACACCAAATCCTTCAGCTATCATACAGAAATTTGGATTTTTAAGCTCAACCGAAGAGTATCGTCTTTCAAAAAATAATTCCTGCCATTGACGGACCATACCAAGGAATTCATTATCAAGAATAACTATTTTGACAGCAATATTCCATTGTGAACAAACTCCTAACTCCTGCAAAGTCATTTGAAACCCTCCATCTCCAATGAATGCTACTACTGTCCTTTCTTTATCTGCTACCTTAGCTCCTATCGCTGCGGGCAATCCATAACCCATAGTACCTGCACCGCCGGAAGATACCCACTGGTCCTGGCCAAACCAATCATAGTATCTGGCAGCATACATCTGATGTTGTCCCACGTCAGTTACCACTATTGCTTTGCCATTTGTTTGATTTGAAATTTCTTTGATGACTCTTCCCATTGTCAAAGGCTTATTCAGATTTATATCAAGGTCTCTGGATATGACCTTTTCATATTCTCTTTGGTAAAGATTTTCAAATTCTTTATACCATTCAGGGTAGGTCTTATTTACGACATGCGGCAATAAAGCTTCAATAGCTTCTTTTGCATCCGCATTGATAGCTACATTAGATTTTACATTCTTATCTATTTCTGACGGATCTATTTCTATATGAATGATCTTAGCCTGCCTGGCGTATTTAGACAAATTTCCGGTAACTCTGTCATCAAATCTCATTCCAATGGCTATTAATACATCACATGAATTGGTCAGCACATTAGGGGCCAGATTGCCGTGCATACCCAACATACCCATCATAAGCGGATGATCTCCTGATAATGCTGATAATCCATGTATAGTACTGGCTACCGGTATGCCGGTTTTTTCAACAAATTTTTTAAATACTTCCTGTGCCTTTGCAATATGAATACCGTGTCCTGCAAGAATGAGTGGTTTTTTTGATGAATTTATAATACTGAGAGCTTCATTTATTCTATCAATATTTAAGGTGGGTTTTGGGTGGTAAGATCGTATAAATGGATTTCTGTTGTACTGAAATATTGTCTTTTCTATCTGTGCGTTTTTTGTAATATCTATCAGTACCGGTCCAGGTCTGCCTGAATTTGCTACATAAAAAGCTTTGGCAATGGCATCACTGATCTCCGAGGCTCTGGTCACCTGATAATTCCATTTGGTGATGGTATTGGTGCATCCGATGACATCTACCTCCTGAAATGCATCTGAACCCAACAAGTGCGCAAAAACCTGACCTGTAATACACACCAGCGGCGTAGAATCCATTAGGGCATCACCCAGTCCGGTGGCCAGATTGGTAGCACCAGGTCCTGAAGTTGCAAAAACCACCCCGGGTTGCCGGTTCACCCGTGCCATACCTTCAGCTGCATGGATTGCTCCTTGTTCGTGTCGTGTCAGAATATGTGTAATCTGATCTTCAAAATCATACAATGCATCATATATGGGCATGATAGCTCCTCCGGGATATCCAAAAATCGTTTTAACTCCTTCTTCAAGCAGACATCTGATGACGATTTCAGCGCCACTAATGTTTATTTTTTGATCAGTGATTTGTCTGTTTGTTTTTATTTCCAATACTTCCATAATGATGCATTTTATTTTGTTCAGCAGGTGATACACCCTTGACTTGCAGACGATACCGTTGCTCTGTATTTTTTTAAAAATCCTTTTAATGGTACGATTGGTTGTGTCCACTTTTTCTTACGTTCAAGTAGAATATCGGCAGAAACTCCAACTGAAATGGAATTACCCACTGCATCAATGGTTATAATGTCACCATCCTCGATAAGGGCAATATTACCTCCATCAAATGCCTCAGGCGTTATATGTCCTACCACAAAACCATGCGTCCCACCCGAGAACCTGCCATCAGTCACCAAAGCTACAGTTTTGCCAAGTCCCGCTCCTGAAATCAAGGAGGTAGGTTTAAGCATTTCAGGCATACCCGGTCCCCCTTTAGGCCCGCAATATCTGATGACAATCACATCCCCGTCTTTGATTTTATTTTTCAGAATGCCCTCATTTGCTTCTTCTTCAGAATTAAACACTTTAGCCGGACCGGCAAATTTTTCACCTTCTTTACCGGTAATCTTTGCTACTGAACCCTCTGTTGCAAGATTTCCATACAGTATCTGAATATGTCCGGTCTTTTTTATGGGCTGAGTTACTGGAAATATTACTTTTTGACCATCACCTAAGGGTGTTACATCAATTAGATTTTCTTCCAAAGATTTTCCGGTAACTGTAAGGCAGCTACCGTCAAGCAACCCTTCACGGAGCATCATTTTCATGACAGCGGGGATTCCTCCTGCTTCATGAAGATCCTGCATCACATATTGGCCACTTGGTTTTAAATCAGCCAGATATGGTGTTTCATCACTCCACTGTTGAAAATCGCTTAGTGAAAACGGAATATTAAACGCATCAGCTATGGCCAGCAAATGCAGCACCGCATTCGTGCTTCCTCCCAGAACAGTTATAAGCCTTACAGCATTTTCGATGGATTTTATTTTGACAATATCTCCGGGTTTAAGATCAAGTTTCAGAAGATTTAAGATAGCATGTCCCAATTTGTTACATTCATCTCTTTTATTTTCACTTATCGCAGGATTGGATGAATTATAAGGAAGACAAATACCCAGTGCTTCAATGGCAGATGCCATAGTATTGGCAGTGTACATTCCACCACACGCACCTGGCCCGGGACAGGCCTTTAAAATTACATTTTCAAAAGTTTCCTGATCAATCTCACCACTCAATTTTTGGCCCAAAGCTTCGAATGCAGAGACCACATCAAGATTTTTCCCCGCATGACAACCGGGAGCAATAGTACCACCATACACCAGAATGCCTGGTCTGTTCAATCTGCCTAAGGCCATCAATGCTCCGGGCATATTTTTATCACACCCGACTACCGCAATGACCCCATCATACCACTGAGCAGAAACCACTGTTTCAATGGAATCGGCTATGATATCTCTGGATGGAAGTGAAAACCGCATACCGGAGGTGCCCATGGAGATACCGTCACTCACACCGATCGTATTAAAAATGAGACCAACTAATGCTTTATTGTTTACACTTTCTTTTATTTTTTTGGCAAGATCATTCAGGTGCATATTACATGGATTTCCATCCCATCCGGTGCTGACAATACCAATCTGAGCTTTCAGTAAGTCCTCCCTCGACAGACCAATGGCATGCAGCATGGCTTGTGCTGCTGGTTGTGTAGGGTCTTGGGTGACATATTTGCTGTACTTATTGAGCATTTATTATTTTTATAATGACTAATTTAATGATGCCACCAGATCTCCGACTCCAGTAAGATAGCTGGCAATAGATTGGCTATATCTTTATGGATGTCACCGGTGTAAAGGTTCGTGCAAAGCTGGCTGCGCACCATTGGATGAATAAGGCAGCAATCCCATCGATCCACACAATACACTGGCTTCACCTCATTGAAGTCTGAAAAACAAAAGTAATATGCCGACTGTACATAAAATGAACAATTGTTTGCTTTTACTACAATGTTCAACCGGATTGATTATAACACAACATATTGATAATCAATAAAATAATGATGACCATTTTACAATCTGTAAATAAAAACCAAACGTGATTACGCTTTGTATTTCAGAAACCAAGTAATTCAGACAGTTGTTCAGCATGTTTGCCTGACACCACATTTTCAATAATATGGGTTATAATTCCATCCTCATCGACGACAACAGTAGTTCTGTACACGCCTTCGATGTTTTTTCCCATAAAAATTTTAGGCCCGAAATATCCAAAACTATTAATGAGAGTCTTGTCCGGATCAGCTATTAATGAGTAAGGCAGCTTATACTTGTCAATGAATTTTTTATGCTTTTTTTCAGTGTCAGGGCTGACACCATAAATGGTATATCCGTTTTTTTTAAATATTTTATAGTTGTCTTTCAGATTACAGGCTTCTTTGGTACAGGTAGGACTATCGTCACTTGGGTAAAAAAAGAGGATCACTTTTTTACCTTTCATACTTTTATCAGAAATCGGTTTGCCATTTTCAAGTGTCAGTGAAAATGAAGGTACTTTATCCCCGGCTTTAAAATTACCCATTATCTTGATTTAATTGTGCGAAATAACACAACGGCTTGATTTAAGTTCAGCCATTCATTCAATTTTACATGATAAGAAGAAATTTTTCACTTCACTGCAACCGGATTGAGATTGCTGAATACACTTTTAGAGATCAGAGATAGCAAAATAATCAGACTATCCACAGATAATCCCTTACTTCCAAATTCAGATTAGTCCGGTAACTTTTTTCATGTCGGTCGTCTCATTTTTTTACAACATAATGGCGCGTGATTTAGAAAAATTATTTAAAAATTTATTCACCTACATTCAATTTACCTAAAGAGCAACTTCCTTAGTACTAACTAAATATTTCCTTAATATAAAAAGCATAAATAAAGTATGGATAAAGTATGGATAAAGCATGGATAAAGCATGGATAAAGCATGGATAAAGTATGGATAAAGTATGAATGATGTATAAAAGATGTAAGGATGATGTATGAATCATAAAAAATAAAAAGCACAATAACCTGATCATAAGTTGATGTACAACTGTCTTTTATTTGGAATTTTTCGCCGGATATTACATTTGAAATTTGAATCTAATTTCTTCTCCAAATTGTCAAAATAGAGTACCGTCTACCTGAATAAAATATTTAATAAAATATGATTTGTGTTTTAATATTTTATTTATTTTTGTAAGGCTAATATAAAGCATAATTTTTTTGGTTAATTACGACTATAAAATATGCTAAACAATTAGAAACTTTATCAACCTAAAATCAAAACAACGATGAACCGCATTTTAAAATGGATACTAATTATTCTTGGAGTATTGGTAGTATTACTGTCCCTTATGGCCTTATACTTCACCAATAAATTTGAAAGAGCCCGTGATAAAGATTATTCCGTAACTCCCGCTACCGTAATAATTCCAACAGATTCAGCCAGCATAGAAAGGGGTAGAATTGTATCAGTAGGCTGTCGCAATTGCCATGGAGTTGATTTAGCAGGAAGTGCTTTTTTTGATGAACCCACCATCGGAAGAATCATATCTTCTAATCTTACCAGGGCAAAGGGTAGCCAGACAGAAAATTATTCTGATCAGGATTTTGTCAAAGCGATCAGACACGGGTTAAACCCCCAAAATAAAGCGCTGATGATCATGCCCTCAGATTCATATTGTTTTTTGAGCGATACAGACTTGGGTTGCTTAATCGCTTTTATAAAAACAATACCGGCTAAACAAGACACATTTGGGGCATCAGCACTCACCTTCATGTCCAATATTATGGCAGGTGCAGGAATGTTTGGCGAACTATTTCCCGCCAATAAAATTGATCATGTTGCCGCAGCAAATATTGCCTCTGTCCCATTGTCTGACTCTTTAAGGTACGGAGAATATATGGTAAAAGTAGAAGGCTGCAAAAGTTGTCATGGTTTAAATCTGGCCGGAGGTATATCTCCTGACCCCGTCTCCCCACCTGTACCAAATATTACTACTTCAGGCAATTTCGGAAAATGGGATGCCAAACAATTCAGAAATATTTTCAGGACAGGTACCACACCGGAGGGTAAAGTGCTGGATGGTAAATTTATGCCCTTTGCAGGAATTGGGGCTTACTCAGATGCAGAAATCAATACCATTTATGCCTATATCAAATCATTACCCGGTATGCCGGATGCCGATATAAAATAGATGACTTAATATTGATAAAATTTTACCCGGCCCAGCCTTCTCTATCGAGGCTTCTGTATTGTATAGCTTCTGCCAGATGTTCGATTTTAATTTCAGGGCTACCTGCAAGATCGGCCCCTGTTCTGGCTACTTTCAGTATTCTGTCATAAGCTCGGGCTGAAAGCTGGAGTCTGGTCATGGCGGTTTTAAGCAGATTTGCTCCGGCAGTAGTAAGCTCACAAACGTCTCTTACCATACGACTTGGCATCTGTGCATTGCAAAAAATACCTTGCTGTCCTTTGAATCGTTGATTCTGAATTTCCCTGGCTCGTATGACCCTTTCTACGATTTGTTCACTTGTTTCACTTTTGTAGTCATGATTGGATAGCTCATCGAATGAAACGGGAGTAACTTCCACATGCAGGTCTATTCTGTCGAGCAAAGGTCCTGAAATTCTGGTAAGATATTTTTTAACGACGCCAGGCCCGCATACGCAATCCTTTTCCGGGTGATTATAAAAACCGCATGGGCAGGGATTCATGGAAGCTATAAGCATAAAACTGGCAGGATAATCCACCGATATCTTTGCTCTGGATATAGTAACTCTTCGTTCTTCCATAGGTTGACGCATCACTTCCAGTACCTGTCTTTTGAATTCAGGTAATTCATCAAGAAACAGAACACCATTGTGCGCCAATGAAATCTCTCCCGGATTAGGATTGGAACCACCACCAACCAGTGCTACATCACTAATAGTATGATGGGGTGATCGAAATGGTCGCTCTGTCACCAAAGAAGAATCTGCACCGAGGATACCGGCTACGGAGTGTATTTTTGTGGTCTCAAGTGCTTCATACAGGTTCAACGGCGGGAGAATAGTGGGCAACCTCCTGGCGAGCATCGTTTTACCTGCACCTGGCGGGCCAATAAGTATCACATTATGTCCTCCCGCCGCGGCAAGTTCGAGGGCACGTTTTATATTTTCCTGTCCTTTGACATCACTGAAATTGACAGCATACTGATTACCGGTATCTGCAAATACCTCTCGTGTATCGTACACCAACGGAACCAGTTCAACAACACCATTTATAAAATCAATGGCTTCTTTTACATTTTCCACCCCATAGACATTAATATCTTTGACTATCGCAGCTTCCCGGGCATTGGCTTTGGGGAGTATAAAAGATTTAAATCCTTCTTTCCTGGCTTGAATCGCAATGGGTAGGGCTCCTTTTATTGGCCTGAGTTCTCCATCGAGTGCAAGCTCTCCCATAAAAATGATCTTGTCGAGATCGTCAGTTTTTATTTGCCCGGTAGCGGCCAATATTCCCATAGCTATGGGAAGGTCATAAGCTGAGCCCTCTTTTTTGATATCTGCTGGTGCCAGATTAACAACCAACTTCACGCGTGGCACATGAAGACCTACATTTTTTATAGCGGCTTCAGTCCGCTGCCACCCTTCTTTCACCGCATTATCAGGAAGACCAACCAAAAAATATCCCTGCTTGCCTGCAGCAACCACACCCCCTGCATTTACTTCTACAGTTATGGTTTGAGCTTCTACACCATGTACCGCACTTGCGAATGTTCTTGACAGCATCTTTCCGTTAATTCTTTTAGGGTCTAAAGATAATAATATTTTCAATGTTGAAAATTGATTATTTTGTCCACTATTATGAATACACTGTTATCATTTTTGCAACCAACAATGCAAATCCAATGTTAATAAATTTCTCAAATAAGGGAAGCTGTTTTAATATACTTACTTTTGCAAATGATTCATACAGATATAATTATTATTGGTGCCGGTCCGGTGGGGTTGTTTACAGTGTTTGAAGCTGGTTTGGTTAAATTGAAATGTCACCTGGTAGATTCCTTGGGGAAACCCGGTGGTCAGCTTACTGAGATATATCCCAAAAAGCCAATTTACGACATTCCCGGATTTCCAACCGTGATGGCCGGCGAACTGGTGGATAATCTGATGAAACAGATAGCACCATTTAAACCCGGATTTACCCTTGGGGAGCGGGCTGAAAAATTAGAAAAAACAGAAGATAAATTATACAAACTTACCACAAGTAAGGGTACAGAAATATGCGCACCCGTCGTAGCAATTGCTGGCGGTCTGGGTTGTTTCGAACCCAGAAAACCACCAATTGAAAATATTGAGGTTTACGAAGATAAGGGTGTAGACTATATCATCAGGGATCCGGAAAAATACAGGGGTAAAAAAGTACTGGTTGCCGGTGGTGGTGATTCAGCCCTTGACTGGAGTATCATCCTGGCTGACATAGCAGATGAAGTAGCACTGGTACACAGACGTACATCATTCAGAGGAGCTCTTGATTCCGTCGAAAAAGTAATGGATTTAGCCAAATCAGGAAAGATTCATCTGATCACTAATGCACAGGCAGTGGGACTAACCGGCAATGGCATTTTAAAAGAAATAATAATTGAAGAAGACGGTAAGGAAAATTACACCTATCGTGCGGATCACTTTATCCCCTTGTTCGGACTCTCCCCAAAGCTTGGACCTATGGCAGAATGGGGGCTTGACATCAAAGATAATGCTTTCATTGTAGACACAGTGGATTACAGTACGAATCTTCCGGGTATTTATGCCATTGGTGATATCAATACCTATCCCGGCAAACTAAAACTCATCCTTTGTGGTTTTCATGAGGGGACACTTATGGTTCAGTCTGCATTCAAATATATTCATCCGGATCAAAAATTGTCATTCAAATACACTACTGTAGCCGGTGTTAACGGATTTGATTAATACAATTTTATTAGATGATCAAAATTACATCATTGAATATAGACTATTGGTACCTTTGCCCTTCCACAACAATGAAATTAGAGCTTATTTGAATGGAAAATAATCTAATAAAAGTCACCGTTATTGACAGGGAAGGCAAATCACATACACTTGATGCTCCTACGGATATGTCTATGAATATGATGGAAGTCTGTAAATCATATGAATTACCGGTGGAAGGGTTATGCGGTGGTATGGCTTTATGTGCATCCTGCCATATGTATGTATTGAGTGATCACGAGCTCTCAGTACCCTCGGAAGATGAAGAAAACATGCTCGATCAGGCATTTTTTGTAAAGGAAAATTCACGATTAGGGTGTCAGATAAAAATTACGGATGACATCAATGGTCTGGTGGTGGAACTGGCTCAAGTGTGAGGCTAGGTTAAAACTCCATCTCCACTACAGATTTTTCAACTTTCCCCCCCATCTGCGGTGCTATTTTGTCCAGCCTCACTTTTGCACCTATAATATGTGCAAGTTCAGCCTGAAACCTGGTAATAATTTGAAATACAAATGTCTCAAGGAGTTTTTGTGTATTACCCATTTCCTGTTTACAAATTTCATATATTTTTTCATAATTGACTGTATCCATTATATTATCATCAGCTGAGTCAAATGACTTCAATGTCACTTCTGCATCAATGATAAATGTATTCCCGATCTTACGCTCTTCTTCATAAAATCCATGGTAAGCATAAAATTCTGCCCCTTTAACGGCTACTTTTGTTTTCATTATTCTATTTCTATGTTTAGAGTATGTTTAAAACCAAAGATAACTCTTATTTATTTATCAGGGCTTTTGTCCATAAATTTCATATCAAACTTTACCTTTGCGCTCTGATTCAGAAAAACTGAATTATGACCAAATGCTAAATCATAACATAAATGAGCCTCGATAATAAAAAATCAACGAAAACGGATCTTTACGAATATCATGACTACTACAATATTGACGAATTATTAAATGAAGACCACCTTTTGGCCAGAGACGCTGTCCGGGAATGGGTAAAACAGGAAGTAAGCCCGATCATTGAAGACTACGCCAACCGTGCCGCTTGTCCTGTCCATCTTTTCAAAGGTCTTGCTGAAGTCGGTGCATTTGGCCCAAGTCTGCCCGTCGAATATGGTGGCGGAGGAATGGATGAAATCGCTTATGGCATCATCATGCAGGAACTTGAACGAGGAGATTCGGGTATCAGATCAATGGCTTCTGTTCAGGGTTCATTGGTAATGTATCCTATATACAAATACGGCAACGAAGAACAAAGAAGAAAATATTTACCCAAATTGGGTAGCGGAGAGTTTATTGGTTGTTTCGGTCTTACTGAACCCGATTACGGTTCCAATCCATCAGGAATGATCACCAATATTAAAAATGATGGTGACTCCTACATACTTAATGGTGCTAAAATGTGGATCACCAATTCACCGGTTGCTGACATTGCTGTTGTATGGGCAAAAGACGAAGAAGGCATTATCAGGGGATTAATTGTAGAAAAAGGAATGAAAGGATTTTCAGCTCCGGAGATCCATGGTAAATGGTCTCTAAGGGCATCGGTCACCGGCGAACTTGTGTTTGAAGATGTGCGTATACCTAAAGCCAATATTTTACCAAATGTCTCAGGAATAAAAGGACCTCTCGGTTGCCTTTCCAAGGCAAGATACGGCATTGCATGGGGATCAGTAGGTGCAGCGCTTGATTGTTATGATTCTGCATTGAGATACAGTAAAGAAAGAGAACAATTCGGCAAAAAACTGGGTGAATTCCAACTTACTCAAAAGAAACTGGCAGAAATGATCACCGAAATCACCAAAGCACAGTTATTATGCTGGAGACTCGGTACACTTGCAAATCTGGGTAAGGCAACTCCCGCCCAAATATCTATGGCAAAACGAAACAATGTAGATATGGCGCTTAAAATAGCACGTGAAGCCCGTCAGATTCATGGTGGTATGGGTATCACAGGTGAGTATCCTATGATGAGACATATGATGAATCTTGAGTCAGTGATCACCTATGAAGGTACTCATGACATACATCTCCTCATCACCGGAATGGATGTAACCGGATTTAATGCCTTTGGATAAATACATCATAATGACAAAACAGGAAATTATCCATAAGCTTAATGCAAATCATAAATTATTTGGTGACTATATGGATAATCTGAGTGAATCGGATTTTCTCTTTTGTCATGAGGATAAATGGTCGGCAGGTCAGCAATTTGATCATATATGTCGCTCAGTGCAGCCATTATCTTTAGCTTTGTTGCTACCAAAATGGGTAATAAAACTATGGATAGGTAAGGCAAACCGTCCTTCTAAATCATATGATGAACTTGTACAAAAATACAAACTTAAACTTGCTGAAGGAGGCAAAGCATCCGGCAGATTTGTACCGCTAAATGTGGAATTAAATGATAGGGATAACCTCTCTGCAAAACTTAAAAGAACCATGATGTCACTGACATCCCGGTTGGATAAATATTCAGAATCTGATATGGATATTATAATACTTCCACACCCGCTATTAGGTAAACTTACACTCCGTGAAATGATGTATTTTACCATATATCATGTGCTTCATCATCAGGAGTCTGCGATGAAAAACATTACATTCAGATAACCACTTTTGTTATTTCTTGTAAAATCTTTCAGAAATTACGGTTCCATCTATCAGTTGCAGACTAATAATATACATCCCCTCTTCCAAAGAAGAAATATCAATACTGCCAAAGGTCTGGTTAATGGCAAATGAAATCATTAATTCGTTTGCGTGATTATAAATCAGAGCGGTATTTATTATTTGCTCTGAAGCCACGTTCAGTACATCTGCCGCCGGATTTGGATAAATTTTTATCTTATTCCCGACAGGAACCTTCTTACAAATCTGAAGTTTGCATTTCTCCGCACCATCAACAGCGATCAGGCAAACTTCATATGATCCATCTTTGACAAAAGGTATCGTGATTTCTTGTCCGGTATACTGTACATTCTGACCACTAACATACCAGTAATATCTGGCACTATCATCATTGCTGAATGCAGAAAAAATTCCTGTTAATCCTAGTGTTTTATAATTAAAATCTATCTTAAGATTGCAATCATTATTTGAAGTATTGACAGATACCTTTTTACATATTGATTTGGTACAAGCCTGAGCTGCAGTATTGGACAACACTGAAACTACCTTCAGACATATTTCATAATCTCCCGGCTTATCATACTGGTACTTTACCTCACGTCCTTCGCCAGCCGCTCCATTGCCAAAAGACCAATAGTATTTTGCAGCATCACCTATCGTAGACTTTGCAGTAAGTTTGACTATATTTCCAACAGTTTCAAATATAAAATCAGCATCCAAATCACAGGATGACCCAATAGTTACTTTTTTGCAAACCGCTTTTGTACAGGCAGGATCTGCAGTATTAGACAAAACTCCGGAAACAACCTTCAGACATATTTCATAATCTCCGGCTTTATCATACTGGTACTTTACTTCACGCCCTTCGCCTATCGCTCCGTTTCCATATGACCAATAATAAACAG
>JACMLK010000460.1 GCA_014379665.1 Saprospiraceae bacterium
CTGCAAATCAATATCACCGGGACAATAATCGGTACAAATGCTCCCCTGAACTCTTTGATATAATCCTGTCTGGTAGCTAAAGCTCTGGCCACAAAAATGATCAATGCAATCTTGGCAAAGTCTGAAGTTTGGAATGATAAATCCAGAATCGGTATCATAATCCATCTCGAAGCATCATTGATCTTTGAACCAAAAAGTGCTGTATACACTAATAATGGTACAGCAATGACCATTAAAATGGGGGCTAATTTAGCATATTGAATATAATGTAACCGGTAAGCTGTATATACTAACATCATACCTGACACAATAAACATTAATTGTCTGACAAGATAGTATTCTGTACCATGTGTAGCATTGTATTTGTATGCCTCACTGCCTGAAGTACTGTACACAATCAGCAGGGAAAACAAACTAAGCAATGCCACGATCAGCCAGACTGAACGGTCACCCTTAAGATCATAATATGTCGTTGATAATTTCAAATGCTTATATTAATATTTTACTTTGTCAGATTAAAAATTTCACTTTTCACCATTTCACCGTTTTACTTTATTGTTAAAATCTATTTTCCGCATACTTTACTTCTTTTTTAAACTGGTCTCCACGATCCATATAATTTTTAAAAAGATCGAAGCTCGCACAAGCAGGTGACAAAAGCACTACATCACCTGTTGTGGCTGATTTCAGTCCTATCTCTACCGCCTCTGATACCTTAGTTGTTTCGAAAATATTTGGAATAAACGCTTTAAAAGACTTTTTTAATTTTTCATTATCCAATCCCAGGCAAACTAATGCTTTTATCTTTTGCGCTGCTAAAGGAAATAATACACTGTAATCATTACCTTTATCCGTCCCTCCAGCGATCCATACAACAGGTTTTGTCATGGCATCAAGTGCATAAAAAACCGAATCAACATTGGTCGCTTTACTGTCGTTGACAAACTCAACTCCATTAATTTCACCACAACTTTCAAGTCTGTGCGGAAGATTTCGGAACGAGCTTAGTCCTTCGCCGATAGATTTCTCAGAGAGTTGGATGATTCGACAAGCCTCCACAGCACATCTGGCGTTGAAGAGATTATGTCTTCCTTTGATACTTATTTCAAAAATTTCGTTTCCATCCTTTGAGGAAATACCTTGTATATAATCTTTTTGAGTAATACTTATCTGATGTTGAATACCTTGAAAATCCTTCATTTTTGAAATGATTTCAGGGTCGTCTCCATTGTAGATAAAAGTATCAGAACTTATCTGATTCATGGCAATCCTGAATTTTGAATTCACATAATTTGCCATTTTATACTCATATCTGTCAAGATGATCAGGCGTGATATTAAGCAGAATAGCCACATTGGGTTTGAACGTTTGTATGTCATCAAGCTGGAAACTCGAAATCTCCAGTACTAAAATATCAGGAGTTTCTTCGGCGAGTATTCGTGCATAACTCTTGCCATAATTGCCTCCCAATGCTACATTCAATCCTGCGGTTTTCAAAATGTGGTATAAAAGTCCCGATGTTGTAGTCTTCCCATTTGAGCCTGTGACAGCTATGGTCAGCCCGGAAAAAAATAAGTGACCAAACTCAATCTCGGAAATTACTTTCCGTCCTTTGTCTTTTAACATGCGAAGGACAGGCGCATGTTCCGGAACACCAGGACTTTTAACAACCACCTCAGTTACCAAAACCTTTTCAAAATCATGTCCCCCTTCTTCAAAGGGGATGTTACAATCAATTAACTCTTTTTTATATTGCTCTGATATTATTCCAAAATCACTGACAAAGACATCAAGTCCATGTTTTTTTGCAAGGAGCGCTGCTCCGACACCACTTTCACCTCCTCCTATAATTGTTACACTCTTCATATACTTATCTGATCTTCAATGTGATCACCGTCACTATCGCAAGTAAAATTCCTATAATCCAAAAACGGGTCACTATCTTTGACTCATGCATACCTTCTTTCTGAAAATGATGATGTAATGGTGACATTTTAAAAATTCTCCTCCCTTCTCCATATTTCTTTTTAGTAAATTTAAAATATGACACCTGCAACACTACCGAAAGATTTTCCGCTACAAAAATTCCACACAAAATCGGAATCAATAATTCCTTTCTCAATAAAATCGCTAAGACTGCTATCACACCTCCGATCATCAAGCTCCCTGTATCTCCCATAAATACCCTCGCCGGAAATGAATTATGCCACAAAAACCCAATACATGCTCCTATAAAACAAGCCGAAAAGACCACCAATTCAGCAGAGTTTGGCAAGTAAAACACACCTAAATAATCCGCAATAATCGTATTGCCCGAAACGTAAGCAAATATCCCAAGTGTCGTCCCGATAATGGCAGAAGTGCCTGCCGCAAGTCCGTCGATGCCATCTGTCAGGTTGGCAGCATTAGATACTGCGGTTACAATAAATATCACTACCAGTACAAAAACAACAGACCACCATAACGAACCATTATCCTTTAAAAATGACACCAGGATTTTATAATCAAAATTGTTATTTTTAAAAAAGGGCACATTGGTAAGTGTGGTTTTAACATACGCCATTTGTGTCATCCTTGATATATCATTAACTCTGGGTAAAACTATCGGATATTCTTTTACAATTTCATATCCGTTTGCTTTCGCTTCCTGTAAGGGCATCCTGATCACTACATCATCGGAATTCAGCATGGTAACTCCTACTATCAAGCCAAGTACAACCTGGCCGAATATTTTGAACTTGCTGCTCAATCCCTGCTTATTTTTCAGGAACACCTTTATATAATCATCGGCACCCCCAATAAGTCCAAGCCAGACAGTCGTGAATAACATAAGAAGTATATATATATTATCCAGTTTAGCCAACAATACACACGGAATCAGAATAGCAAGAATCATGATAATCCCTCCCATCGTAGGCGTACCTTCTTTGGCTTTTTGTCCGTCAAGACCTAACTCCCTCACCGTCTCTCCCACCTGAAATCGTTTCAAAGAACTTATGATCTTTCCACCGAAAAGCAATGAAATGATCAGTGATAAAATAATAGCAAATGCTGCCCTGAATGTAATAAACTGAAATAATCCTGCCCCGGGTAGATTATAATATTTATCAATATATTCAAAAAAGTGGTACAACATTTGTATAATATAATTTGACTGTTTGTTTTTCTTGATTCTCAACCTTTCAGGTTAAAAAATTAACAGTGCAGTGAGCATTCGGGAACTTTTTCCAAAAAGATCCCACTGCAACTGTTAAACCAACCTGAGAATGATAATAGAACCTAAATCTTTAATACTGAAGGTTTATCTTTAATGATATTTGAAATTTATTTCTACCGGGTTATGTGTTCAAATACCTTAGCAATACCATTAACCTAATAAATCCATCAATAATATTTTATCGTTGAAAGGAAACTTTTCTCCTTTTATTTCCTGGTAATTTTCATGACCTTTGCCGGCCACGAGTATAATATCTCCGTTTTTTGACATCATGACGGCTGCCTTTATGGCCTGCATTCTATCCGAAATTCGGATCATTTTTATTTTGTCTTTAGGATCAACACCTGATTCCATCTCATTCAATATGTGCTCGGGATCTTCCCATCTTGGATTATCACTTGTCAAAATGACCTTGTCTGAAAGTTCACAAGCTACTTTTGCCATAACTGGTCTTTTTGTTCTATCCCTGTCTCCACCACATCCGACCACCGTAATAATACCGGCAGTTGATTTTTTAATCTTTCTAATAGTGTCCAGAACATTTTTTAGCGCATCCGGAGTGTGAGCATAATCCACAATACCGCATTTACCTGTCGGTTTGTTTATTATCTGTTCAAATCTTCCTTCAGCCCCTTTAAGCCCGCTTAAGATAGCCAAAACATCATCTCTTTCCAGACCTAATTCTATTGCAGCACCATAAACTGCGGTAAGATTATAAGCATTAAACTCTCCAATCAACCTGAAAAAAGCATCACGATCATTGATCTTCAGATGCAACCCTTCCACCGAACTCTCCAGTATTTTTGTTTTGTAATCTGCCATAGATCTTAAACCATATGTCCTTCTTTTTGCTTTTGTATTCTGAAGCATGACAGCCCCGTTACTATCATCAGTGTTAACCAAAGCAAAAGCATCTACTGAAAGCAGGTCAAAAAACTTTTTCTTTGTACCTATATAATGAAGCATAGTCTTATGGTAATCAAGGTGATCATGAGTAATATTGGTAAACAACGCTCCTACAAATCTCAAACCTGCTATCCTTTGCTGATCAATGGCATGTGAACTCACTTCCATAAAAACATAAGCACAATTTTCATCTCTCATCTCAGACAATAACTTGTGCAGATTTATAACATCCGGGGTAGTGTGTGAAGCGGGAATCACTTCCTGCCCAATCCGATTTTCCACTGTCGAAATCAAACCACACTTATATCCAACCGATGAAAACAGTTGGAATAAAAGAGTGCTGACCGTCGTTTTTCCGTTTGTACCTGTCACTCCCACCAACTTCAGGTTTGCTGAAGCCTGCCCATAATAATTATGTGTCAATTCTCCAAGATACGACCTGACATCATCCGTAATAATATAAGTAACACCCGGAACCATTTCACTTCTTAACTCACAAATCACGACTTTAGCACCATTTTCCACTGCTGCATTTAGGTAATCGTGTCCGTCATGTATGGTGCCTCTTAACGCGGCGTACACAAATCCTTCCTCTACTTTCCGGGAGTCTGTTTCGATGCCGTTAATCACGACTTCATCTGAGCCATGCAACTCAGCTTTAAATTTAACCGGCAATATGTCAAACAACTTTTTTGCTTTCAAAGCACTGATCTATTTTAATTTA
>JACMLK010000461.1 GCA_014379665.1 Saprospiraceae bacterium
AGAAAAACTATAAAAAACGAGCACATATTCAGTACATTGGGTTAGTTGGGCAGTCATGGATGAACTTCTGCTGATCGAATTACCACCTATATCTGTCGCCGATGAAGTTACGAATGAATTGCAGGCAGATGCCGGGTTAAAATTAATCCTGAATATTGATGCAAAACCGCTGCCATTTAGATTAAAAGTATAAGTTCCGGTTTCAGCCACATAAATGTTTACCCTATTGTAATAATAATTACTAACCACAGAACAACCAACACCTCCAACACCTTTAACGGCAACCTGTCCAAGCGGCAGATTATCATGCACAGGTCTAATGACACTAATCAGGCGGCTTCCTACTACCTTTGACATACTTAAATTTAATCCCGGATCACCTTCACCAAGACTGACATTTGATACCGGACAAACCAGACTGTTTTCTGCTGTACACGAAGAATTTATAATAAAGTCAACAGACGATATATTAAAAAATTTAAAACAATCATAATCCATACATTCCATCATCACCCTGGCTTTGGTAGTTCGCAGGAAATTGGAAGGGAAAGTATAGGTGAAAGTTCCTGCCGAATAAGGAATGTTTTCAGCTAAAACAATCGGAAAGGTAGCTCCTCCATCCATTGACAATTTAATTCTCATATTGCTGCAAAGGCTATTGCTACCGTTTGTGTTCCATGAAAATATTTCTGATACCCCCGCCTGCAATATTTCACCACCTGCCGGTCTTGTAATCACAAATGGGCCTGAATTAGCTACATTGATCTTAATATTGTCATTGGCTACGGCACCACCGGATGGATTATTGTCTCTCAAAGTGACGTTAAAATTAATCTCCCGTGCTACATTTGGCAAAACATCAAAAGGGTCAGAACCTACGGAGATCAATACAGCGAGGTTTGGAAAATATCTTTCATCTGAAGGGGTTGGCGGATACGACCTGAACAAAGGGGCTATAGCAGAATTCCCTGCCTGATTTCCAATAAAACCATGAGTAGGAGTGCCGTTTCCATCTTCATCTATCTGTTCCCAACAAAAGGTGTGGGAGTCTCCATCCGTCCACTCTCCTTTAGCTTTAAGATAAAATGGTGTTGATTTCGGTAAATTATATATGGCCTGACATGGGTTAGCATCCACAGTTGGCAATGGGTTAGGTGCGATTACGGGGCCTCCGCAACTTCCCCCTTCTCCATTATACACATACTGGTACATTTCTTCCAGACTTCTGATATGAAAATAATTATCAGATAAACCAGAACCAATGATATTCTGACCCGGGTCACAAATGCCATTATAAGACATAATAGTTGTTCCGCTGCCTATCTCATAGGAATTATTGTCACGGATAGCCGTAGTACAACTCTCACCTATACCATTGAACGTATGATTTGCCCCAAACTGATGACCAAATTCATGAGCAGCCAACTGGATCCATCCATTACTTGTATTATCGAAAGAACCACTCCATGCGCTTGCCTTATTTAACGGGCCAAAGAAAGTAGAGTTATCGCACACCGATTGCAACTGTGCTACTCCCCCACTGCTCCATCCATCTCCGTCAGCGTGACTATGAAAAACATGACCAATATCGAATGAACCTGCCGTAAAATGCATAGGTATTATGGTACCTGCCTGTTCTGTTCTGGAAGGGCCTCCGGTATCATCAGGGATAAACGGATCAATAGCAGGATCGCGGTAATCAAGATAAATGCGGGACCCAACAGTAAGTCTGAAAGACATATCGTTGTTAAAAATGGCACTAATAGCGTTGACCGAATTAATCACTACGGTTCTGACCGCGTTGTCATTGTTTCCGTTTTTTTGATAAAACTCCCCCGTGGTGACAATAGCTACACGGTAATTATACCTTTTGTCCCCGATCGTGATGCCGGAAAGTTGCCGATTGCCTTTGGAGATTATCCTGTTATTTGTCTCCTTTTCGAGAGTGTGGTCATGACCACAAAATTGTTTTGGCCTTTTCAAATCAGGTTGACTCCCATATTCGATCATGTGATAATCAGGATGATTGATGTCTTCCGGATAGATGCTGACCATTTTATCCATATTGAGAATAGTGGCAAATAGTCCTGCAGTACTCAAAGTCAGCGCCCCTTTTATATTTCGGCCGTCTGTTGATAAAAGATCGAAGGTATTGATCTCTGGAAAATCTCTTCTGAACTCCGCATCAATCACATCATTTTGAGTGGCGACAAATGTGATATTTACGCCTTTTACCGGCAAGGTAACCGTGAATGGTCGCCCGTCTCTGGCAGATTTTGAGTCATTAATATATTTTAAGTAGTCAATTTTTACCCTTTCTCTCGATTCAGGTAACTGGTTTTGTTCATTTTCTGTCCGGTTTATTACTTGTGGTGTCTGAGATTGTACCGATAGAACGATAGTTGTTATAATCACTACTATACATGTAGTTATCCGCATACTTTGGCGTTTTGGTTTTAAAAAATTAATTCACTGCCATAAAAGTATAAAAAATATTATAATACCAATCAAAACATATGAAAAATTAATACAATTTGTTTTATGAATTCATATGTATCAATTTTCTGCATTTTTATTTAAAATATCGGTTTATTGTTAAGAAAAACGACTACAGTGTTTGATCCCTCCGGGATCAGATGGGTGGGGCGATGCATTTATTTCTAACATAGTATGATCCCGCTGGGATCATTACTAAAAGGACATCAGATGAATTATTACTTAACCTTTTCTCCTGGTTCGGGATCAATGCATCGAAGTTGCAAACTTCGACGATCGGCAATGATGTGTGCAAAGGTTAGTTTGGCAAAAGAGACCAATTTCTAAACCAGGCCTGAAAGGCCGCTATACTACAAGATAGGGTGTAGACCCTATCTTAATTAAAATAAAAAATTATAGCCCTGAAGGGGCGCAATAATTAGTGCATGCTTTGATATCCTTCCAGGTCAGTATCGGCCTGAAACTTCGGGATCAATGCATCGAAGCTGCAAACTTCGACGATCGGTGCTTATTTGACATTGCAACGATGTTAAATATATCAGGTCAGTATCGGCCTGAAACTTCGGGATTAATGCATCGAAGTTGCAAACTTCGACGATCGGCAATGATGTGTGCAAACGTTAGGTTGTAAAAAAGACCAAGTTCTAAACAGGCCTGAAAGGCCGCCATACTACAAGATAGGGTGTACACCCTATCTTAATAAAAATAAAAAATTACAGCCCTGAAGGGGCGCAATGAGTATTGCACACTTTGATATCCTTTCAGGTCAGTATCGGCCTGAAATACCTTCGAAAATCGGTGCCTTTAGGATAACTTTAAAATATATTTAACCATTTCAATAAAACTTACTTTCCTTACTATCCGTTATGAAAAGTAAATAAATCAATATGAAATCATTCTTTGTTTTTGTCATATGTATCGGTCTTTTTAATGTGTCGTCTCAGGCTCAGTTTAAAGACATTTTAAATAAAGCCAAAGCGTCTGTTTCCGGTCTTTCAAAAAATGAAGGCGATGTAGCAGCAGGGCTGAAAGAAGCATTGAATAATGGGGTAGATGAAGCCGTAAAGCAGCTTTCAATAGAAAAAGGTTATCTGGAAAGCCCGTATAAAATCCTCATACCGGAAGATGCTCAGAAAGTAATCGACAAAGTAAAAAGAATACCTGGTTTTCAGGATGTGGAAACTAAACTGATCAACCAAATGAACCAGGCTGCGGAGATAGCCGCAAAAAAAGCTACTCCGATTTTTGTTAACTCGATTAAACAAATGAGTTTTCAGGATGCCACTAAAATTTTATCAGGTCCTGAAAATGCAGCAACAACCTATCTTGAATCCACGTCCAGAAATCCATTGTATGATGAGTTTTTACCCGTCATTCAATCAAGTCTGGATGAAGTCAATGCCCGAGCATACTGGAAAACGGTAGTGGACGTGTACAATACCTTACCATTTGTCAAAAAAATGAATCCTGAATTGGATGACCACGTTAACAATAAAGCGTTGGATGGCCTCTTTGGTCTGATCGCCGTTAAAGAAAAAGGGATAAGAACCGATGTAAGTCAACGAACAAGCGATTTGTTGAAGAGAGTGTTTGGAAAATAAATAATGCTGGTTTACTTTTATAAGGCTTGTACTACAAAGGGTCAGCTGAAAAAGTCAAATGTAAGAGCTGCATTAAGAATTGATACACGAAGTATCAATTTAGCTTCGAACTGCTGGCAACTGTACAGCAGCTACTAGTAAGCCACAATTAAATATACTTGTAGATTGTGTACAGTTGACTTACAAAAATAAATATAATTCTGTACTATCTATGTCGGTGAATAGGGTTAAATTCCTTTGCACTCAATCTCTTGTTTATTACAATAATCATTTAATTTTCATTTATTTTTGTGACTTTCAGGTGACCCTTATTCAGACATTTCTGTTAATACAATTCAAATCCTCGAATGCCTGTGCCATACGTTTCACAAAAGTAACTTCCCCGCTTCGCAACCAGACTCTTGGGTCATAATACTTTTTATTTGGCTTGTCAGCACCTTCCGGGTTGCCGATCTGACCCTGCAAGTAAGGTTTTTTGGATTCATAAAAGTCTTTAACTCCTTCCCAGAAAGCCCACTGCATGTCGGTATCGATGTTCATTTTAACCGCTCCGTAGCTTATGGCTTCCCTTATCTCTTCACGTGAACTTCCTGATCCACCATGAAATACAAAATTGACCGGATTAACTTTTGTATTAAATTTTTTTTGTATAAAATCCTGAGAGTTTTTAAGTATGATTGGTGTTAGGGTAACATTTCCGGGTTTATACACACCGTGCACGTTACCAAAGGCTGCAGCTATCGTAAATTTGTCACTTATTTTGAGCAATTCTTCATAAGAATAGGATACTTCTTCAGGTTGGGTATAGAGTTTATTGCTATCGATACCCGAATTATCCACGCCGTCTTCTTCACCACCGGTCACACCTAATTCTATTTCAAGCGATATCCCGAGTTTAACCATTCTGGTAAGATAGGCTTTACAAATTTCAATATTTTCATGAATCGGTTCTTCAGAAAGATCAAGCATATGACTACTGTATAGCGGGTAACCATGTTTTTCTTTATACTTCTCGCTGGCTTCCAAAAGTCCATCTATCCAGGGAAGCAGTTTTTTGGCACAATGGTCAGTATGGAGGATAACAGGAATCCCATAGGCCGCCGCCACATTATGCACATGCAACGCACCTGAAATACCCCCAAGTATAGCTGAGTTTTGTCCATCATTGCTCAGGCCTTTTCCGGCAAAAAAGCTGGCTCCTCCATTGCTGAACTGAAGAATGATCGGTGAGTTGACGTCGCGGGCAGTTTCTAATGCTGCGTTTACGGAATTGGTACCAATCACATTCACTGCCGGTATGGCAAAGTCATTTTCGTTTGCATAATTTAATAGTTCTGTGACTTCATCACCGAAAAGTACACCGGATCTGAATTTTCTGTTGGTCGTCATCTGTTTAGTTGGTTTTAAATTGTTTTAAATAATGCCTTTGTCTGATAGGTAACGCTCCGCATCCAACGCCGCCATACATCCTGTACCCGCTGCTGTTACTGCCTGTCTGTAAATATGATCCTGGGCATCTCCGCACACAAAAACACCATCTACGTTTGTAAATGTCCTGCCCGGTAGTGCTTTGATATATTTATTTTCATCCATGTCTATCCATCCTTCAAAAAGATCGGTACTGGGTTTGTGACCAATAGCGACAAAAAAACCTGTCACTGTTAATATCTCAGTCTTCCCTGTTTCTGTATTTTTGATTCTGACCCCTTCTACCCCATCTTCACCAAGTATTTCTTCGGTAACAGTATTCCAATGGACCTCAAGATTTGCTGTCTTCATGACTCTTTCCTGCATTATTTTGGATGCTCTCATCTCATTTCGTCTGACTAACAGGTGGACTTTTTTACATAACTTAGCTAAATAAGTCGCTTCTTCGGCTGCGGTATCTCCAGCACCAACAATGGCTACTTCCTGACCTTTGAAGAAAAACCCGTCACACACCGCACACGCCGATACGCCTTTATTCATTAATTTTTGTTCCGACTCCAAACCCAGCCATTTGGCACTGGCGCCCGTAGCAATGATAACTGCGTCCGCATGTATCTCATGTCCTGTTTCAGACCATATCTTATGGGGAGTGGCAGAAAAGTCAACTTTTTCAATCAATTCGTATCTTATATCAGTGCCGAATCTGATGGCCTGATTTTTAAAATCTTCCATCATTTGTGGTCCCATGATACCATCGGGATATCCCGGATAATTTTCAACATCATTGGTGATGGTGAGCTGCCCTCCCGGTTCTTTGCCGGTATAGAGCACCGGAAAGAGATTTGCCCTGGCTGCATAAATAGCGGCCGTATACCCTGCAGGGCCAGAACCAATGATTAAACATTTTATTTTCTCCACACTTTTTTCTGGCATTCTTATCGAATTTAATATTGACGCAAAATTACAAAATAATAATTCCAAATTGATTATTGTTTCAACCAAACAATAATTTTACATAAACTGAAAATTCAAAATAGACAACAGGTCTTAAAAGTATTGGTTTTACAAAATAGTTTAAAGGTTTGTTAAACTGATGAACATCATTAGCATATCAAATGCACAGGTGTTACATTTGAGTCGGGAATTATATTTCTTTTATGCATAAGATAAGTTTCATACTTTTTATATCTCTGTTAGTTATACTTTGGTCTTTTCGCGATCCCGATCCTGTCAATGAAGCAGAATTGGGTAAGTTGTTATTTTTCGATCCTATTTTGTCCAAAGACAGTACGCTAAGCTGTGCGTCATGTCATAAACCTGAATTTGCTTTTGCTGACCATGTAGCGATCAGTCCCGGTGTTAACGGCAGTATCGGTCGGCGAAATGCTCCGTCGGTGATGAATATGAGCGCCAGAAGTGTATTGTTTTATGATGGCAGGGCCAAAGATCTGGAAGATCAGGTGCACTTCCCAATTGAGGATCCAAAGGAAATGAATGCATCCATGGATGAGATCATAATCAGGCTCATCAATAATAAACGATATGCGGGATATTTTAAAAGTATTTATAATGAGGCGCCTGACATTCATAACCTGTCTAAAGCGTTAGCTGCATATGAAGCCGGGCTCGAAACATCCGATACGGAGTTTGACGCCTGGATGAATGATTTGCCCAATACGATGTCGGTCTCAGCCATCAGGGGCAGAGAACTATTTATGAGCAAAAAAGCAAAATGTTTTGATTGTCATTTCAGCCCTGATTTTACCGGAGATGAATTTAAAAACATCGGTCTGTTTGATGAATTCAAATACAAAGACAAGGGCAGATATGAAGTAAGCGGCAACAAAGATGATATTGGAAAATTTAAGGTACCAGGTCTAAGAAATGTAGCTGTCACCGGCCCATATATGCATGATGGCAGTTTTGCAAAT
>JACMLK010000462.1 GCA_014379665.1 Saprospiraceae bacterium
GAAATCTTGGGAATAGTAATCAAACTTATCATGTTGTGTTATTGTCGTACAGCACCTTTTGGAATGATACGAATGACAAGACCATTTTGGATGGTTTTAAAATAGAATCGGGAAATGCAAACGGAAACAGTGAAATAAATGTCAACAATGAAACTATCAGCAGAAATAATGGTGGTGGAGTCTTTGTCAGTTCAAGCAAATACCAGTTGGATCACAATACGCTCATGAACAATACGGCAGGCAATGGTGGTGGTTTATTTGCTCAGAATTCGGATGGTCAATATAATAATAACACCATAACCGGAAATGTTGCCACCTTAGGTATGGGAATATGCACTACAAACTGTATTTCAATATTTGATTCCGACAATTTTATTCGTGGTGCGGTCTTTCAAAATGGCAATGCAATATTTACGGGTGAAAATATTATTCTTGAATAGCGAGAATAAAGTGTAATCAAATATTGTCCGAAAACAAAAACAACATTATTTTTGTTATAAAAAAAGTTCCCCCTGATAAATCAGGAGGAACCACAGTAAGAAACGGAAGATCAATAGGCGATTGCAGAAAGACTATTGACCACCGGACATCACAGAAGGAGAAGGCGATTCGGAAGAAGAAGGTCTTCTCCTTTCGTTTTTAGGCACACCACCTATCGCCATGTACTCCAGGCTGCTTGTTCCATACTTTGCGGCTGTTGCTTTCATGTAACGATCATTGAGGTCATTCAATTCACGTTCCATTCTTTTCAACTTTGAGCGCTCCGTCTGAATTTCGGCAGCAAGATTGTTGACCTTCGAGAGCTGCGTTTCAATAGCTGCGATCGAAGCCTGATACGACTGGACATCCAGTCCGTTTCCAAGATCCATAGCCCGGTCCTGACTTAACAGGCCTTGCCATCTGGATCGTGCCACATCCAATGATGTGGACTTTCTTCTGATAATCTGAGGCATAAAAAAGGATTTAATAAATTAAGAAAAAATCTTTATGCCCTGATATCAGACATGTCCCTTATTTGGCCACATTATGATAAACTATGATTTTGAAGCTTTAGCACGATGCAGCCAATCGCGGCACGTAAATGGGTTTGTTTTTTATGATTCGTTAAGACCATTTTATAAAACACATTACATAACATCAAAATGCATTAATTTATTATATCTCAAATGTTAATGCTTTAAATTTTAACTAAAAAGTGTGATTTTTAGGGGATTTAATCACTTCGGTGTCTACAGTTTTTCCAGATAAAGCGGTTCTTTTCTCACCACCGCTCTCACACACGCCAGGGATACCTGTCTTTGCATTAAGGGCTCAACAAGCGTCATCAAGACCCTACAAACCTTCTTTAAGCATTCACAAACCTTCATGGAGTATTCCAAAACCTTCTTCAAATACTCACAAACCTTCATGAAGCATTTAAAAACCTTCTATTAGTACTCATAAACCTTCATGAAGGACTTAAAAACCTTCTTTAAGCATTCACAAACCTTCATGGAGTACTTAAAAACCTTCAGTAAGACCTCAAAAACCCTCTTTGACCACTCAAAAACCTTCGTGAAGTACTCGAAAACCTTCGTGAAGACCTCAAAAACCCTTTTCAAGACCTCACAATCCTTCAGCAAGACATCAAAAACCTTCTTTGACTACTTAAAAACCTTCATGAAGACATCAATAACCTTCTTCAAGCACTCACAAACCTTCATGTAGTACTCATAAATCTTCATGAAGGACTCAAAAAGCTTCATGAAGGACTCAAAAAGCTTCATGAAGGACTCGTAAACCCTCATGAAGGACTTAAAAAGCTTCATGAAGCACTCACAAATCTTTTTTGAGTACTCAAAATCCTTTGTGAAGCGGACTGTGAAGTACTTAAGAGGGGGCTTGTCGACAAGTAATGGAGTCGCGTTACAATCCTGTCCGGCTTCAGACGGATGCTTAATACATTGGATCGAAGTGGAATTTGTCTGGCCTGAAACGGCCTGATTTATCAGTTCAGTATCGACCTGAAACTACCATAGGGGGAATCGGATATGTCCCCTATATTATGGCAAAGCCATGGTGACACAACGACGTAGGTTAACCTAAGGCGAGAGGGGACTGATTTGTACGGCACCCAATATAGTTGGCACTAGTTGCAAACTTGCGCCAGCACCGCTGAAACTTTGCCATTGAGTGTATAAAAAAAAAGACCCCCTCCGACTTTTCGAAGAGGGGTCCCATCCCAAAAACAGTAAATTCTTTATAGAAATTATTCTATGACAACCATTTTTCTGGTAGCTTTGAAGTCATCTGCTTCAAGTGTGTAATAAAGTATACCCACACTACCAAGTTCATTTTTATTGATTTCAATACTATTGTAACCTTTAAGGAAAGTATCATTGATTACTTTCACAACCTTACCTGTAACATCATAGATGCTGAGTTTTGCATTCATTGCTTTTGGCAGATCGAATCCGATCATTGTCACCGCTTTGAATGGGTTAGGTGTATTCTGGTACAACACTACTGCGTCAGAAGTTCTGCCGCTGACGTTAAAGTCAACATTCATTACTTCATTATCCTGAGTGTAAGCTTCTGCAGGGGTCAATGATGAATCTATCCAGAGTCCCTGAGATATCAGTCCGTTTGCTTTTGCTTTCAAAGTCAAAGTAAACATATGGTCTCCTTTCAGAAGTTCAAAGGCGTTTTCTCTGTTGAAACTAACGGTAACTATACCATCTGATAATCTGGCAAAACCAAAGTTATTGTCTGTCATTCCTATGATACCACCATTCAGTGATTCAAGACTGAAAAGCTCAGTGTCAAAATTTACAGTAAACTGAAATCCTGATACATCTGCATCTTCGGACATGATCACCGGTATCTGAACAGACTGCCCGGCAGTGAATTTCTGATTATCTGTCGTTAAGCTTAAACTTCTGGCAGATCTCGATTCAGTCACTACACTTTGTGTATTGGCAACCACATTTCCATTTACATCCCCTACCTTGATTGAAGTGAAATTAACATTAAAATCCGCATTCAATTCAGGTATATAGTACACTTCAGGGAAAGATTCACCATGAGCATTGCCTGGTTCCTGGAAGATATAGTTTTTATCTGCAAACCTCCAGGAATCATTGTTCTCAAAATGAGTGGTAATGCCTAGTATAACTTTTCGCAATTCATTAAGGTCAGATGCTGCAATTTTCTGATCTTTATTTACGTCAGCTGCTATAAGTTTATAAGGCGAATCAAGTTTCGCAATGTTAAGGATATGTCTCTGAATCATAACGAGGTCTAAGGTAGACACACCATTCAGAGGATCGTCGTTTTTACGAGGTTTCACTACATAAGAAGCTCCTTCCTGCATTCCTGTAAAGTTATAGCTTCCGCTTTGTCCGGTGATAGCGTTCATTTCACTACCTTCAAGTGCTACATTCACATCTTTCACAGGAACTTCTGTTTCAGTAGTTAATGTACCATTTATAACTCTGCCGTCGGTATCCGGACATACATTGTTATTATCCTGAATACTGATAAAGGTAGAACAGTAATCCTGAACCACAGTACCCATAGGTGTCACTACCGCTGCATACAATCTGATGGTGACATTTCCGACATCATCACATGTAAAGGTTCTGTTTGGAACCACCACAGGATGTTTTTGAGCATCCAATGTCACAGGTTCAAAAGACAATAATACCGGATATCCGCATGGATGTGCGCTTCCATTGTCAAAGTCACTGGCCCAAATCTCTATCATTCCTGCATCCGCAATACCATCATCGTTAGTATCCACAGGCATCAGGCTTGTAGCGAGTCCGTTAAGACAATATGGGGTTGGTGATTTACAATTCACCACATCAAATAATTGTTCACATTTTGTGACATTACCGCATCTGTCTTCAAATGCCCACACAATTTTGTGGTTTCCTACAGGGTAATTGCCACTAGCACTAACTGAATTTCCTAAACCTGAATTTGAGAGACCTGGTTCGAAAGAGCCATCATTGTACAAATCAATTTTATAGCTCCATCTTAATTCTATTGTACACACATCTGTGGCCGAGGCTGAAAGTTCTATATATCCTTCCTGGCATGTCGGATCAAATGTACATACTGACTTACGTGCACAACTACTTGTAATAACCGGTTTGATCGGGTCATGTACTTTAATGATCTGGGTATGTGTCCATTCACGGAAGTAAAATCCTCCCCCTTCTAAGGCAATTCTCTGGCACCAGTCAATCACAGTCCAATGACGCAATATTTTAAAACAAGCTTCTCCGACTGTATTATTGAATGTAAATATCTGATCCTCATAATGGGCACCAACCAAAGTACAAATATTATCCGCAGTCAGATTTGGCCTGCCTGTATTGTCGGGATCAAAAGCCTCATCATTTGGATCTTCACAACCGGAAATGTTCACATCCGCTGGCCATCTGTCAGGTGTCATTACGAAAGGAGTGTCCAATCCATTCACAATAATGATCTGCGTACAGGTAGCACTCCTGCCACCGGCATCCGTAGCGGTAAAAGTCCTTGTTATCCGACCAATCCGGCAACTATTCATGTCTATCACTGAATCCTGAGTAATTCTTGGATTTTCACAATTGTCATACACTGTTGGCCATCCAAATGAATGTCTTAGTTTAGCGATATCAAAAATATCATTACATGTCACGGTCATGTGTGGCGGACAAACAATGCTTGGAGGCAATTTATCCTGGACAAAAGCATTAACCATACAATCATTCCAGTTACCGGCTTTGTCAATTACTCTGAACTGTACCATGTGTGGTGAGGTAGCTACATCTGTACAACAGAATTGAGCATATGCACTAAATCCACAAGGATCCGTAATTTCCACTACATAAAGCCACTCCTGTTCCTGACATTCTACTGATCCGAAATCATACCACTTGCCGGTTCCATCAAGAACTCTCACATAGTCATAGTCATTATGTCCGTCCAGCACATCCTGCGGCGAACCGGCAGTCCAGTTTCTATATATGGAATTTTCGCCACTTAACCATGCAAATAGTCCCTTTTGTTTTATATCTCTGAGTCCTATAAGATAATCATCTCCAAGATTCCATTGCTGAACTTTATCATATAACCAACTGTCCTCCGTAGCCGTATTGATAGCAACTACATAACCGCCCATGGCAACTGCTGTTTTAATCGCGATGTCCGGTGTGGCTCTGTGTTTGGAAATATAGTAATAATGTGGTGCTTCATTAGTATTTGAATTAAAATATTCGCCCAGATAAGTAAATCCAGGGAATTCAGGTGTTTTGCACGGTTTACATGCTGACGGATTCATTCTTCTAACCAACATTTTAGAAAGATCACATTCATCATAGCTTCCATCGTCAAATGATGTAGCCGGAACCCATGCTTTACCATCAAGTGTCAAACCAATAACTGTATTCTGGTCACAAATAGCAACCGGTGGAGTATTGTCTTCCACCACCACATTTATGGTACATGATGTACTGTTGTAACATGCATCATATGCCGTATAAGTTATCGTATGGCACCCAACAGGCAATTTTCCAAATCCACCATTCACACTCTTTATAAAGCCTCCCGGATAAGTGATATCCACCGTAACAATTGGACTGCAATTGTCTTTAACGATTGCCGCCGGGAATGCTACATTAGCTTCACACGAATGGCCATTGGTCGATGCAGTAAAATCAAGCGGACAAGTGATTTGTGGACCTGTTTTATCCACTATTTCTATCATTTGGAGGTGAGTTCTTATCCTTTGAGTTCCTCTGCAAGACCACTCCAATATAAACCATGTTCTCAGTATCTTTGTTACGCAGCCAATAGTCGGCAACTTCACATCCGAAAATGATACCAATATATTGCAATACAAATCAGGTGTTGGATATATTGGCAGGTAAAAGATAGGTAAAGCCGTAGCTACATCCGACCTCATGTTTGATACAGTCAAAAAAGTATGGAAATTAAGATTATCCGTATATACTCTGAAACAAAATTCATCGCCCTTTTCCAAAGCAACAGATCTGGTTCCGCTAGCTACATTGACTCCAATTACCACAGAAGGAAGATTCGTTTCTATGCCATTTACGGCAAATACCGGTTCATCATTCATAAACTGACCACCCGCAATTCCTAAACTGTTCTGCATAAATGCCGACCAGTCAAATGTGATCGTCTGATCAGCTATGGAATTAAAACAAAGTTGGGCTCCCAGGACTCTTACATTTGGTTGAGACAAGTCTGTACCTCCTATCAGGGTCAAAGATCCCGGTGCGTCTCCGTCAATACTTCCTGCATTGAATAAACTTGGATTCCACAACAACAAGTGCGGAACCCCGGTACCATATTTTGTTACATTACCCACTTTGATGTCTACAGGAGAAGGATTCCCTGCATAAGGTTGTCCCGCCGGTATTCTGGCATAATCTTCATCACATTGAAGTTCCGTACTATCAGCCAACCACCTGTTGTAAGGCATGGTGATATAAGGTTCATCCAGCGTTGGCAATCCTTCTACCGTGATGGTCATGGTACATGGCAATGATTTATTACCACTAGCATCCACTGCCTGATAGGTCCTGGTTATGACCTTTAATACTTCATCAGGGAGACCGGTAATAGGTCTGCAATCATTCACAGTGATGGTCTCCGCTATTACATTTATTGTATAGTGGGAGCAATTCTCTGTAACAATCGGACAGAATCCTGCCAACTGATAACAATTTAACGTTAAATCTTCAGGGCACTCAATCGTTGGTGCCAGTTTGTCTTCAATAAGAATGGTCGTCCAGCAGGAATTAATGCCTGTACCTTCTGTCACTTTTCCATATATTGTTTTACCAATATACAGGGGCCCATCAGGAAGCAGAGCAAATCCTACGCCCGTGCTGATGATATTGCCTGTCGGCGTTTTCATTAAGGTTACCGTTGCTGTGGTAGAGCCACCGCAGGTAGAACCATTAGTAAGTATCATATCTGCCGAGATTGCTGCTGTGCAATTTTCATCAACAGACACCTGTATAGCACCCTTACATGCACATACTGACTGGGCAGTTGCGACGTTGAAAGTGCCAATGAAAAATACCATAAAGAATGCTAACATTCTTCCGATGGTACTGAAACGTGTTGAATTTGTTTCATTCATGAGATCCAAATTTTGAGTTTTAAGAAATAAATTTTACTGTTATGAGAATTAGTGGTATATATATACACCTAAGCCCCAGTAACTTAATGTTAAAAGAAAAATGATTACTTATAAAGGCGATTGCGCACCTTTACTCTTTTGGATCTAAAATCAAAATCAGGGTTGGAAATAAAAAATATATATAAATATAATTTTAATGCATAATAGGTATATGCACTCAATGCAATAGAATTTCATATGAATATTAATTCTATTTATAAATGTTTGTAGGAAAATCTATTATTTAATTCAGGTAGGATATAAAAGTAGGTTCAGAATAGTTTCTCATGCTATTCTGATGCAAATATAAGCACGGTTATATATATAAAAAAATATTATACAAAAAATATACATATATTTATATTCATAACACATATAACACTGTTAATCAATATTTTAATTTCAAAATAAAAAAACATAAATTGCTAATCCGAAAGCCACATCCCACACATTGATACCACTATTCAGCTAAATTTAAGAAATAATTACCCCTGGTTTAGACCACAATTATTCATGCTGATGACAATTGATATTTAATCTCAGCCATAAAACAAATACTATGATTTCTCACGGACTAAGGCTTAGCAACATTTGTAACTGATCATTTGTTAGTAGAACACAATAAATAATTCCAGAATTTATGACCCGCATATGAGATTCATTTGGATTGTTTATATGATATGTATATGCTTAACTATGAACAGTCAGGTAAGACATTTTCCACACTTTTATATCTATGACACGGGTAAGCATGCCTCTGATCACCAATACAAATATGGTGACTATGACTTTCAAAATGACAAAATTATCAAACAAAGAGAGACAGATATTGAAAAGACTTTTTTGTCTTCCGTGACGGACACTATTAAATCACTCCGGGCTGATAAGGCAGGTGTGATTATATACATTCACGGATTTCAAGGAGACAACAAATTTTTTGTTCAGAGTAGCGGATTCATAATCCAGCGTAACGTATTTGATCATCCGGAACACAGATATGGCATGGGCATTTCTTTACAATGGAAAAGTAGTCTTGCCTATCAGGATGCAGTACTCACAGCGCTTGAAAAAGGAGCTCAAATGGCACCTATAATAGATTCATTATACAGAATAATCAGACAATATCACCATCATGCTCCCGTGTCAATTCTATGTCACTCTATGGGTAACAGGGTGTGGCAAGGTCTGTATGAACAATGGATAAACATCAATCAGGAATTCTATTTGGAAAATGTACTCATGTTTGCTCCTGATCTGGAAGCCGACATTTTTGAAACGAATTTTGAATCCATCGAAAAACACTGTGGACAAATTCACATTTATCATAATCTTACTGACAGGACACTTCAAATGGCTAATGCCATGAAGGAACATAAAAGATTAGGTATTTATGGTCCAATGGTTGATTCAAATAAGCCACCGTTTAGTAACGAGTTGTTGATTAAGATGAAAATTAGAAATGTGACGGACATCAAGGATGAAGAAACCTTTGCAGGGAAACTTAGTCTGCACCGATATTATTACGGGAGTCCGTCAATCAGAAAGGAAATTGTGGAGATACTTTCCGGAAAGTTTTAAACATGATTGATACGGTGAATTGAAACCAGATACTGACAAAGATCTCAACTTACATTGACGTTTTTATA
>JACMLK010000463.1 GCA_014379665.1 Saprospiraceae bacterium
CTGAAGGATATACTTTTTTTGAAAACTTCGGACATCACATGGCTTATGTCACGGAAATCTGATACAGAATGATGACGTTTATTTACTTCCAGAATTTCTCCTTGTTCCTGTAGATAACAAATCCTAATGCAAACGCGCCAATAAAGCCTATCCAGCCTATCTTCGATAAAGGTGGTTCGTAATAAAGTTCTATCACGTGCTTGCCGGGTTCAACATATAAACCTGTAAATCCAATGTCTACAGGGATAAGCTTCGATTTTGCATCATCAACTTTTACCTTCCAGCCCGCATCAAATGGAAGCGAGAAAAATACCACAGAAGGCTTGCTCAACTGTATACTCCCTATGATGCGGTTCTGGCTGAAGTATTCCATCTTCATGGATTTATCGGGTAGTGTACTGATGAGATTGATTAAATCGGATGCAGAACTACCCAGCGAAGAAAATGGCACTTTATCAAGCTTGAAGTTACCCTCAATCACTTCATCTTCTAAAATCACGCCCTGGTAAATAGCTCCCTGCTTTTGATCATAAGGTACATTCCTGAAATCATCGTAATCAATGTATTGGTCAAATGGAATACCGAAAGGAAGGAAATATTTATTGGCATACACTTCTACATCTCCTGTTTTTGTAACCCTGTCATATAAAGCTGGATTTACATTTACCTGTGCATTTGGTTTGGACAATAAATACTTAATGGAAAAAAGTGAATGCAGGTATTGATTATTTGATAATCCGAGCAACCATCTGGTATTTTTTTCCTGGCTACCATCGATGATCCCCATTTCATCAAGAAACCGTACGTAATTTTTATGATTATGTGACTGGTACATTTTAGAGCCAAAAAAATCCTGCACCATTCCATCATTATATCCTGACTTGACTGAACCATATATTTTATCAATCCTGTAAAATAATCCCGGATCATTCTTTTTGATATATTCAACCGCCTCCATTGAATAATCAAACTGGTATTTTTTTGTCTCTATACCATCTTTTTGTATTGAGCCTCTTTCATTGAACGCAGGCCAGGAAAATACACCAGCTTCAATTACAGCTAATGCCAGAATAGATGGCAAAATGATTTTTTTAAAATTGTCATTTTTGAGCAGCCATAATAGCAAAGCATGACTGGTTAAAAATAAGGTCGCTTTCAATTGTACTGCCTGTGAAATGGTCACCTTAGGTTCATGATACGGAAACCATATCAGGCATAGCATCAGCAACAGGGATAATCCTAAAACAACCAGGCTCGGCTTTTTTCCATTCAATATTTCCTGGAATCCAAGCAATCCGACGAATAAAAAGCTAAAAGGAATAAACAGTGATAATGCACCTTTATAATAATCACCCGCGAATCCATAAAATGCAAATCTGAACCATGGGAAAATAATCATGAATACCCAAAGTCCAAGGAAGCATCCATATAATATCTTTCGTTTCCTACTCGCCAATGCAAAAAATTGAAAGACAAGGAATATCGTGAGTAACCCAATATAAAACAAAGGTGCCTCGAGATAATTTTTCCAGCCATTAAATGCATTAGCTGTTCCAACTCCATCATTTGAAATCAGTCTGAAAAAAGCAGTGAGATAATGTTCCTGTGATGCAGTGCGAAAAGGAAAAACAGATGATAAATTTTCACTGTACGAAACTCTGCCGGATACTCTTGGACTATTTGCAAAACGATGCCAATTTCCCCCGACAAAAGGCAGACACACAAGCAATGCAACAACACCGCATATCATCAACCGCTTATAATTCCTGAGCAATTCTCTCCATGAAAACTCGTACACATCCATGATCCGGACAAAAGAATAAATGATCATGAATAAGATCAGGAAATAACTCCGCACATCAAGCATGATGACAAACGGGATGATAAACAGCCACCAGTTCTTTTTTCTGATTAATAATTCAAAACCAAGAAAGGATAGTGTCATCCAGAATATCACAGTGGAATGTCCATACCACGCACTACCGACGACAAGGTATCCTCCATACGTATATAAAACAGAACCAATAATGCAAACAGGTAAGGAAAACATCGCTTCCTTTAAAAACCTATAGAACACAAGTCCTGTTGCAAACAGAATAGTGGCCTGTACCCAGGCGATGCTATGAGCAATAGTTGCAGCATTCATAGGAATGTACACCCAGTGCAAAGGACTCAGCAATGTCCCCGGATAAAAATTTCCCCCTAACCCTATATAAAATGACCATCCCGGTATCCCATTCTCCCGAACATATCTTGCATTCTGGACAAGATTGGGATAAAACATCGTCAACGTGTCAGAACCTACATCATCGAATATGAAAAGTTCAGATCCAAATAAATATCTCGAAAAAAGGATTAATGTCAGCACCAGTGTCAATCCAAAGAATAGCCAGAAAGTTTGTTTTTCTCCTAAAGGCCATACAGGAACAGAAACCTGTAAACCAGGCTTGACAGATTTTTTAATCTTTTTCTTCTCGATTGCCAATGCTATTCTTCAGGTGGTTTTTTATTAATCATTTTCTCATCAAAATACCATAATTCCACACCCAGGTTGTCAACTGGTCCCCCATGGTATGGTTTAAAATTTTCATAAATGTAGGTGATCACATCATCACGCCAGTGGTACACTTTATGCCTGTCCCAGACTACCCAACCTCTTTGTGCGAAGGTTATCTCCTGTTTGAATTGATCAAGCGAATATTGTTTTTTACCAGGTACTTTATGATAAAGGTTTCCGGCTACCTGTTCGGGATCCAGGTAAAACGTTTTCATATTATTAGCAAATATGGCATCGCCTCGTCTGTATTTTGCTTTCAAGGTTTTATACACAACCGAATAAGAAGGAGACCATGGGTGTTTGACATACACGCGTTTATAATCTTCCTTGAGACTCAAAATGGATACTGCAAGAATAAAAAATAACCATAGGAAGGTTAACTTTTTGGAAATGATCCTGCCACTTTGGTACCATGCAAATAAAATAATCCCAATCACAAACGGAACAATATGTGCGATATACCTGTAGTCCAGTCCCTCACTCGCAATCAGGTAAACCATGCTAACCAATGAGATGCCTATTAAAAGGTAACTAATAAGCAGAATTGATTTTATCCCGATCAAAACCCGTGACCTCAATAAACCCATCCCACCGATCAATGTCATCATTGTGCTATTGATCGGCAATCCATTATCGAGTACATATTTATAATAATCGTGGTAAACACTGTGTTTCTTTAAAATAGCACTTGCCACCTGACGGAACATGCGCAATGAATGAAGCTCCAATCCAAATGAAAGAAAGGCAAGAAGAATTCCACCCGCAATAGCGATCAATAAAAAATATTTAAGCTCTTTCGTTTTAAGATACCAGGCCAGCACGCAAATAAATACGAAAAAGACCGGTAAAATAATCATTGACAATTTTTGCAAATGGGCTAGCAGTATGAGTAAAACAATCGAACATACGATGTATATAATTTTGGTATTCAGAAAATCAATTTTTTTACCACGAAAAAAAACAGCGTTATTTTTTATGGTAACCGTCCTATAAAGGATATAAACTCCAAGTAAAAAGATGGGAATAAGCAAG
>JACMLK010000464.1 GCA_014379665.1 Saprospiraceae bacterium
ACATTACCAACAGACTATATATTTTAATTTTATTCATTCCATCTTTAATAAAAAATAAAAAGTAGTACAAAAATAACGTAAAATTCCGAATCTTTGCATTCTATCTCTTAATTACGGAAATATGTCGAAAAGAAAGTCAACACCTGTCAACAAGGTCAACAAAGAATCTGTAAAAATTATTGCACATGAAATACCGGCACACACAGTAGGTCCATTTCATAACAGTTCATTTTTCAGGCAGTACTGGAAGCAGAGTATCGTCATTGTTTTGCTGAGCTTTGGTTTATATCATGCGTGCATTCCATACAATTATGTGCTGGATGACCAAATGGTAATTACCGGCAATTCATTTACTAAAAAAGGATTTAGTGGTATCTGGGATATTTTGACCACTGAGAGTTTTACAGGATACTTTGGTGAGAAAAAAGATCTGGTTCAAGGCAACAGATACCGGCCACTTTCCATCATTACCTTTGCTATTGAATATGGAATCACAGGAGATCTCAATCCGGCATTAAGTCATTTTGTGAACATCCTTTTGTATGCGCTCACAGGGATATTACTCATGATGGTTTTGCAAATGTTATTCAGAAACTTCCGACCCAAATGGAGTATGATGGCTATTCCATTTTTGGCTTCCTTGTTTTTCATAACCCATCCGATACATACGGAAGCGGTAGCCAATATAAAGGGGAGAGATGAGATCATGTGTATGTTGTTTTCTCTTGCCGCACTGTATGCAGCATTAAGGTATACTGATACTAATTCGAAACGCTGGCTTACAGGAAGTATGATCGGTTATTTTCTCGCATTACTTTCCAAAGAAAATGCCATCACATTTGTAGCCGTGATACCACTTACCGTTTATTTTTTTAGCCAGTCGAACCGGAAAAAAATAAACACTTTGCTACTTTGGCTAATAATTACCACTATATTTTACCTGATTCTGCGCTTCAATACAGCCGGAGTACCAAAATTTGATCATGAAATCACAGATCTGATGAACAACCCGTTTCTGGGAATGAAAGGAACTGAAAAATTCGGAACCATCATGTACACCCTTGGAAAATATATTATGCTTTTGATATTTCCACATCCGTTGTCCCATGACTACTATCCATATGCTATACCCAAAGTCCCTATTTTTAACATCTGGGCCATCCTTTCATTAACTTTATATCTTTATCTGATCTATCTGGGGTTAAAAGGACTTGGCAAAAAGTCAGTTTTTTCGTACACAATATTGTTTTATCTGACTACGCTCACCATAGTTTCCAACATAGTGATCAATCTGGGTACCTTTATGAATGAGCGGTTTATCTTTATGGCATCTGCCGGCTTTTGTGTTGCGCTCGCCTATTTTCTTGCCGAACATTTACCAAAAATAAGCTTAAATTATGGTTTTAAAGCAGGATTGGTTTTAAGTGCTGTGATTTTGATTGGTTACTGTGCGAAGACCTATGATCGTGTCCCGGTGTGGAAAGATGCATTATCCCTCAATCAGGCTGCGGTTGATGTTTCTTCCAATAGTGCCAGAGCAAATTCCTTTATGTCCACTGCCCTTTTTGAAGAATATAAAATCACAAAAGAAAGGGAAGTTAAAATATCCCTACTGGATAAGGCCGAAATATATGGCAAAAAAGCAGTGGAAATAATGCCCGATTACTCCAATGCCAATCTGATGCTTGTAGGCGTAGTTTCAGAGCGGTACAAAATGGGTAATGATATCAACAGTTATGTTAAAGATATGAAACCCATTGTACTCAGACGACCTGATATTCCATTTATAAAAGAATTCAGTGAATATCTGAGAGATCGTGGGCATAACGAAGTATTATTCCCCTTTTATTTTTCCATTGGTCAGGAATTAATGGGTTTTAAAGATAAGCGTCGCGATTGGTCAGTCCAATATCTGAATTATGCATATTCTATATATCCAAATCACAAAGGACTGAATGAGGCACTATCGCGTGCGTACGATCTGTCAGGTAATGTCAATGAAGCCAATAGGTTCAGAATAGCTGCACAAAATCTGCAATGAGCACACAGGATATTCTATACTTAATAGCACTTACAAAACTACCAAAAGTAGGGCCAGTTATTGCTAAAAATCTGATCAGCTACTGTGGTGGTGTAGAAGAGGTCTTTAAAGTTGGTAAAAAATCCCTGTTGAAAATACCGGGAATCGGTCAGGCTGTCACTGAAAACTTTGACACCGTAGGTGCCATGAAGTTGGCTGAAAAAGAAATGAAGTTCATTGAGAAAAACCATATCAATGTGCTATCTTATTTGGATGAAGACTATCCGAAAAGACTTTCAAATTTTGATTCCAGTCCCGTCATTCTTTATTATAAGGGCAATGTAAATCTTAATCATCACAGAACTGTAGCTATAGTCGGAACCAGAAGACCTTCAGAATATGGCAAAATAATGTGTGACCGGATTATTGAAGGATTATTGTCTTACAATGTGCTTTTGGTTAGTGGGTTGGCCTTTGGAGTGGATGCAGCCGCACACAGAAAATGTGTTGAGACAGGCATTCCAACCTTAGGTATACTTGGTCATGGCTTAGACATCATATATCCTTCCGAGCATAAGGCCTTATCAAAAAAAATGATAGAAAACGGAGGCGTACTGACAGAATTCCCATCAGAAACAAAACCTGATCGTGAAAATTTCCCAATGCGAAATCGTATCATAGCTTCGATCAGTGACGTGGTAGTGGTTATTGAATCCAAACGAAAAGGAGGTTCTATTATCACTGCTGAATTTGCCAATGAATACAATAAAGATGTCTTTGCAGTCCCCGGATCAGTGACAGATGAACTTTCAGAAGGCTGTAATAAACTCATTAAACAGAATAAAGCGCATCTTATAGAAAGTGCTGC
>JACMLK010000465.1 GCA_014379665.1 Saprospiraceae bacterium
ATATCCCGGTCGATTCACTTGCCATAAGTATCCGCAATCTCAAAATGAAAATTGAACTTCCTGTATCCCCTTGCGGGGCCTGCAGACAGGTTATTTCAGAATTTGAATTCAGACATAAACATAAAATAAGAATACTGTTAAAATCCGACTCGGATCAGATTTATGAAATATCGACCGTTGCTGATTTATTGCCTTTGGGATTTAATGGTTCATTTCTTTAAAAACATGGTCTCTTACCTTTTGTAAGTCTTCTTCAGTATCCACTCCCATGGAATTGAACATCGTTTCAGAGCAATACACCGAATATCCATTTTGCAACCACCTTAGTTGTTCCAAAGCTTCAGAAGTTTCATAAGACGAAGGAGATATTGTAGTTAATTCCAATAAAGTGTTTCGTTTGAACCCATAGATGCCAATGTGTCTGAAATAATCAGTTATATGATGCCAATCGGCATACCCGGCATCCCTTATCGCCGGAATAGCTTGTCTGGAAAAATACAATACTTTATAATTTATATCCCGCACTACTTTTACTACATTGTAATCAAATATTAAGTCCTGATTATTAATTTTCTTGCATTGCGTTCCGATTAACACATCAGGATTATGCATAAGTTTAATCAGGTCATCTATTTGTCCGGGATCAATAATCGGTTCATCGCCCTGCAAATTCACAATAATGTCACTTTTCAATTCGTTTGCCACCTCTGCTACCCTGTCTGTACCGGATTGGTGAGCCATGGATGTCATGGTCACATTAGCACCATGATATTTGGCATGATCATAAATAGCTTCATGATCTGTTGCAATGATGACCTCATCAGCCATAGTCGATTTTAATGCCTGCGAATAAACTCGCATAATCATGCTGACTCCAAAAATATCAGCCAAAGCTTTCTGAGGAAGTCTGGAAGAGGCCAGTCTGGAAGGTATTACTATCGAAGTCTTCATGCTATTATTTAAATTTTATTTGGAATTAAATACATATTACATATTTTTGTAATACATTTGCAGATTAATCATAATTATAATCAAATTGAGAGATCGCTATAAAATCAATTATTCCTTAAAAACATGTAAAAGTACAATTTTATTATTTTTATTATGTTTGACGGACCTGATCGCGCAAAACAAAAATAATGCCTTTTTTTCTCCAGGATATGATATTGTCATTGATATACTTCCGGAAAATGACTTTTATTTTGGTTGTATAATTGAACAGGGTATGTCTGTTTATCATTTATCCCGTGTGTTTGAAGTAGATTTGGAAAGTATTTATTCATTGAATAATCTGGATCCCATGCAAACTATCAATCAGGGTGAAGTTATTAAGGTGCCTATTGACAAAAACAAGGTTATTTTTAATCCAAATTTCAGAACTGATATTCATCCGCACATTTCACTTTACTATAAGGTTAAAAAAGGCGAAACGCTATACAGGATTGCCAAAGAATATTTAAATGCAGATACAGAATCATTACTAAAAATAAATAGGAAGCAGACTCCAGAGCTCAAAGACGGGGAAAAGTTGCTTGTAGGATGGTTATTGCTTAATGATAACAAAAAACCGGGAACTAAACTAGCTGAAAATACAAAAGCAGTTAAGATTGTGCCGGTATTAAAACCTAAAGAAATGTTTGTAACTATAAATGACATACCTGAAAAAGAAGTAAAAGTAAAGGAAACAGTTGTTCCGACTAAGATAAAATGGATTACTTCAAATGTAATCGCCATGTGGGACCGAAAGAACTATGTCATCAAAAGTCTGTTTGTTTTACACAATGAAGCAAGGATAGGAAGTAGTATGGATATCTATTTTCCAATGCTTAAAAAACATGTTAAAGCCAAGGTCCTCGGGCGAATTCCGGAAGGTACTTACAAAGAAGATATTAATCTTTTTGTCAGTCCAGGGGTTGCAAGAGAATTAGGTATACGTGATGCCAGATTTATGGTCAACATCAAATATGAAATGTAAGAGAGTGCTAAATAAATCTGTTAATTAAATTCTCAAGGTATTCCTGCTTTCCGCTTTTTAATTCCGGTTCATTGATATCAACCGCAATATCTCTCAGCGCTTCAAGATCGACCAAACCTGATTCAAATGCACGACCTTTATCTGAATCAAAAGAGGCATATCTTATCCTCACAATGTCTTTGTAGTCAGAATTCTTCAATATGTTATCGGCAACGATCAACCCCCGTGCAAACATATCCATTCCACCGATATGAGCATAAAATATATCATCCTGATCTGCAGAATTTCTTCTGATTTTTGCATCAAAATTAATACCTCCGGTAGAAAATCCGCCTGCCTGAAGTATGATCAGCATAGCCTCACTTATCTCGTAGATATTATTTGGAAATTGATCTGTATCCCACCCATTCTGGTAATCGCCCCTATTAGCATCAATACTGCCTAATACTCCGGCATCGGCAGCTACCTGGAGCTCATGAGTAAAGCTGTGACCCGCTAATGTGGCATGATTGACTTCAATATTAAGTTTGAAATCATCCAGTAAGTCGTATTGCCGTAGAAATCCAATCACGGTTTCAGCATCATAATCATACTGATGTTTGGTAGGTTCATTTGGTTTTGGCTCAATAAAGAAAGTGCCTGTAAAACCCTTTTTTCTGGCATAATCCCTTGATAAAGACAAGAATCTGGCTAAATGCTCTTTTTCACGTTTCATATTTGTATTAATCAGGCTCATATAACCTTCTCTCCCACCCCAAAATACATAATTTTGACCATCAAGTGCAATAGTCGCATCAATAGCCGCTTTTACCTGTAAAGCTGCGTGAGTCAGAATATAAAAATCAGGATTGGTCGCAGCACCATTCATATATTTTTTATTTGAAAATAAATTGGCGGTACCCCATAATAATTTAACACCGCTATCTTGTTGCTTTTTATTCAGGTATTCGGTTATTGACTTCAACCTATATTCATTGTCGCGGATGTCATGGGTAAAATCTATAACATCCATATCATGAAAACAATAAAAAGGAATTCCCATCTTGGTGAAAAACTCAAAAGCTGCATCAGCTTTTGCTTTTCCTCTTTCCAGCGGATCTGAATTTTGATTCCATGTGTAAAAATGGGTGGCTTCACCAAATGGATCTGCTCCGTTGTTACAGAAGCTATGCCAGTATGCGCATGCAAAACGAAGGTGGTCTTTCATAGGGCGACCTGCAATGACTTTGTTAGCATCATACCATCTGAAAGCTAACATATTAGACGATTCTTCACCTTCAAATACTATGTTTCTAATACTATTGTAATATTCTTTTTTACCAATCAGATAACTCATAAATTTTAAATTTTAATGCTATATGTATGCTTTCAGATCACTTAACCATTTTTGATAAACTTCTTGATATTCGGACTTATGATTAGGCTCAGATATTTCCAAAGGTTCCAATTGTTTTATAGCCGACTCCGGGGTCTCATACACCCCGGCGCCGATACCAGCACCAATGGCTGCACCAACGCTGCCATCATTTTCAAATAACTCAAGTACAAGACCCGTTGTATTTACAAAACAATCCCTAAAAACCTTACTTAAGAACATATTAGACCTACCTGCTCTTACAATTGAAGCCGATATGCCATTTGACCGCATGATATCCAATCCGTATTTAAATGCAAACACTATCCCCTCCTGTGCTGCCCTGCAAAAATGTGCATAATGGTGTCTGTTAAAATTGAGATGTTTTACTTGTGCTCCTATGTCTTTGTTATTCAGTATTCTTTCTGCGCCGTTTCCAAATGGTAGGACAATCAACCCTTCACATCCAATCGGGATTTGTGATGCAAGATAATTCATTTCCTGATAACTGATATTCTCCCCTTTTAAACTCTTCAACCATTTATATAAAATACCGACCCCATTAATACAAACCATCACTCCTAAACGATTTTGCAAATCAGAATGATTGACATGTGCAAAAGTGTTGATTCTTGATGTTTCATCATATACCAACTTTTCACTTACACCATAGATAACACCTGAAGTGCCTGCGTTAACTGCGACTTCACCCGGATTCAACACATTAAGAGATAGTGCATTGTTCAACTGGTCTCCTGCCTTGTAGGTAACAGTAACTCTTTTATTCAAAGAAAGCTCAGTAGACACAGAAGACAAAATTGTACCGTGGCCTTCAAATACATCCTTAATTTGTGGAAACAATGTTTTGTCAAAACCATAATAGTCCAACACATCTTCAGAGAGACAATGGTGTTTAAAATCCCAAAAAACACCCTCCGACAATGCAGAAATAGTTGTTGTACATTCTCCCGTAAGTTTCATTCCGATAAAATCACCCGGCAATAAGACTTTGTAAATCCGGTCGAATAATTTTGGTTCATTTTGTTTAATCCAGAAAAGTTTGGAAGCTGTAAAGTTACCGGGAGAATTTAAAAGCAAAGAAAGACACTTTGTTTGTCCGATGCTTTGAAATGCCTGATTGCCTATGTCGACAGCGCGACTGTCACACCAAATGATGCTGTCACGCAATATTTGTTTATCCCGATCTACCAACACCAATCCGTGCATCTGATACGCTATACCAATTGCAGTAATATCCTCAGGTAGATATTTATTAGTTGCATGAAGTCGTAGAATTGCTTTTTTAGTATGGCTCCACCACATCTCAGGTGATTGCTCAGCCCACCCTTTTTGCAATGAAATAATATCTGTTTCTATGTCCGGATACTGAGTCGATGCAATACACAATTGCGTCTGTGCATCAATAACAGCCACCTTTACCGATGAAGTGCCAATGTCAATACCTAGAAGCAACATGATAATCAGATTAATTAAAATGCTAAGATAATCTATTGAATAATAATTTTTAAATGACAACTCTACAAAATTTTCAATTTGAAACTTCAAATATTCATATTTCATGAAGAAATTTGCAATAAGCATTTATAAGACAATAGTCATACCTTTGAGTTTCATAAAAGACTGAGCAATGAAAATCATTTTTATGGGGACTCCTGAATTTGCTGTTCCGAGTTTAGATATTTTGATAAAGAACAGATACGATGTGGTTGCTGTCGTCACCAGTGTGGATAGTTTCGGTGGTCGCGGTGGAAAACAACAGATTGAGTCGGCAGTAAAAAAATATGCAGTAGCCCATAACATACCTGTACTTCAGCCTGCAAATCTGAAATCTCCCGAATTTATTTCGTCATTAAAATTGTTTGAAGCAGATATACAAATAGTAGTTGCATTTCGAATGCTTCCTGAAATAGTCTGGAATATGCCACCCCTTGGTACTTTTAATCTTCATGGCAGTTTACTTCCGAAATACCGCGGCGCCGCTCCAATCCATCACGCTGTTATGAATGGAGAAACCGAAACCGGTGTTACCAGCTTTAAACTCAAACAGGAAATTGATACCGGCGACATACTGATACAGAGAGCGCTTTCGATTAACGAAACCGATACCACAGGTGTGGTTCATGATAAATTGATGATACTTGGAGCAGAGGTCGTTGTCGATACTATAAAAATGATATCATCAGGGAAGTATAATTTTTTAAAACAAAGAGATGCTGAGGCCACCAAAGCACCAAAGTTATTCCATAATATCTGTGAGATTAATTTCAAACAGGAAATACAGAAAGTATATAATTTCATAAGGGGGCTTAGTCCCCATCCGGCGGCATGGTGTAGGATAGATGGAAGGGAAATGAAAGTATTATGGTCAACTAAAGAACCAAAAACCGATCTCCATCCCGTTGGTCATATTATTACAGAAAATAAAAAACTAATTAAGATAAAATGTCAGGATGGATACATCATTTTTGAAAAAATCAAACCGGAAGGAAATAAAGTCATGTCCGTATCAGACTTTCTTAATGGTCATAAAATTGTATCAGAAATGATCAATTAATTTGAATTTTTAATATTAAAGTATGATTCTAAAAAATTGAATATCCTGTCATCAAAAATTATTGTTTAATAAACTTTACAGGTGATCTTCCTTCAATATCCAGAAGATAAAGGCCTGATGTAAGTGGTGTGGTATTGATATGTACAGTATGGAAATCAAATGTGCCATATGAAACAATAACGCCAAGTATATTCAAAATCCTGAACTTCAAAGGTTTTATAAATTTTTTATCTTCAAGTTCTACTATGATTTGATTATCAGCAGGGTTTGGATAAACATGGACCGTATTCGAAGTATGTACATCTTCTTTAATGGATGAAATAGTTTCTGTTACAAAAAAATTATCAAAACCGGCTTCGACTAAATGACCCTGATTGACATCAGAAACTTCCACCAGAAGCCGAAGGCTATCTGTGGTACTAATAAAACTTTCCACATCAATGTTCCTAACCTTTTTCCACACTTGAGTTGTTGCAAAAATTTTATCTACGATTACTTCTGTTTGTCCGTTTGTCAATTTAACTACGAGTGTGTCATTCACAGGTGTTGAACCCCCTGCGTTAAAGAACCAAACATCATAGTTAAGTTTTGGTGAGCTGAATTCAGATAAATCCATAGGTGGAGACACTAACACACTTATTCCATTGTCCACATCATCACATCCGGCTCCTCTGATCCCGTTACCGGTAACATAAGCAAAATTACCGGGATCGTCTGAATCTACGCCGGGATTCGCAATTTTAGTTAAATATTCAGTTTGCTTTGGTATAGATCTGACCCAACCACCTGACATACCTTGCGTTGAGTTAACTTGCCAGCCCAGTTGTGTTTCAAAGTTATCAGCGTATGCCCTGGATATCCTCGCAGAAAAAGCGTTTTCAGCTCCTTCTCCAATGACAAAATGTGGCATATATATGTTTTCGTATCCCCACGAATTGACAAAAAGTTCATAATCTGAAGAGAACAATTGTTGATTCAAAATACCTGTATCGTCTGTTTGCATCTCATAAGAAAAAGAAGGATTTGAAAGTAAAATATCAGCTTTGATTGGCTCGTCATCAGTGCTTAACAATTCAAAGTGCACATCAAATGTCCGTTTACGAAGCAATACCGGATTAATATAGGTCACTTCACCTCGAATAAGCTCAACAGCAATATTTTGAGTCACAAAATCAGGGTGTGAAACTTCTACAATAAAGTTGCCATCATAAGCAAGTCCTGTTTTAAACTCGCCTGCGGGAGACGAAATCTCACTATTCAAATGGTTTGATAATATGTGAATTTTTGCATTTGGTATAGCCAGGCCATCTGTGTCTTTTACTATGCCTTCAACATAACAAGCCCTTTTGTAATCAACTTCAATTACAAAAAGACCATTATTAATATCACTGGCATATATTAAATTTGATCCGGTAAATGGGAATGCTCCCCAACATCCAAAAAATCCTGTGTGACACGCAGACGGATCTTCCCAGGTGTCATAGTATGCAACTTCTATGAGATTGTCCGGTTTATGAGCATCAACAATTCTCACTCCATCAGTGTACCAACTTGTCACCAAATAACCATCATAATAATGTGTATTATGTGGTATTACTCCATCATTTTCTCTTTCTAATGGACGAAATTTATCCAGAAGTTTGAAATTTGGCAGATCAGTGATATCATAGGCATCAATATATCCACCTTTTTTTTCATCTGTTGTAAATACAAATTTCCCGTCATCGGAAGGCCATGCATTATGGGTGAAACTTCTGGAAGTGGATTGTGTTCCGATTAAAACCGGAAGGGCTTTATTTGTAACATCATAAATGGACAACTTTCCTATATTTATTTCTGAAGCATAAAGAGTATCTCCCCTGGTAAATGCATCATGAGAATAAGTAAGATCGGCTGCTCCTTTAAACTCTGGGATAAGAGGGTCAATATTTAAATCAAAGATTAATACCCCTCGCTTTCCAATGTTACACCCTGCTAAATAAACAAATCCCTTTTCATCAATATATAAATTATGACACCTTTGTAATTCAGTAACCTCTGTACCTAAACTGATTAATGGTTTGAAATTTGTATGAGAAATAATCTCAGGAGCATTAGTCATGTCAATAATTACTAACCCATCTGAACCCTGATCCGTTGTTACATAAAGATGGTCCTTATAACTTTTAATATCACGCCATACAGACTGTGCTCCATTTGCTTCATATCTTAATATTGGCAGACTTGGATCTTCAAGAGAAAAAATACTGGTTTTTGTAGCATTACCTATGATAGCATAATTTATATTATCTTTTTTATAACCCCAGACATCACTACTATTTTGACCAAAGGAAATATGTGACACTAATTCTGAATTTAAGGTAGATACCTGACATATAACACCTGACTTAAATAATAAAAAAAGTGTAAATGCTAAAATGAATTTAATTTTCATAATTG
>JACMLK010000466.1 GCA_014379665.1 Saprospiraceae bacterium
GATAACGATTACTTGTTGGGAGATAATGAATACTCATTGAGAGATAACGATTACTCGTTGGAAGACATCGATTACTCGTTGGATGATAACGATTACTCGTTGGAAGACATCGATTACTCGTTGGGAGATAACGATCACTCGTTGGGAGATAACGATCACTCGTTAGGAGATAACGAGTAATCGTTGGGAGATAATGAATACTCTCATTGGGTTAATTTCTTGTATAATATTTTATGGGCAGGCTGAAAAAACCAACTAAAATCTCTTTGTTAAATGTTTTTAAATATATTTGTCATAAATATGGCTTTTATATTTATTTGCTGATAAGGAAGTTCTTCATGAGATATAATATGCTGAACTGATTATTTAAGTGATAATTAAAGCGATACATCCTTTAAAAAAAATCATCTTTCGGTGCTGCTAAAAAAGTACTGAGTTAACAAAGGTCAATATGGCAAAAGTAATTATTTTAGGTGGTGGGGTGGCAGGAATGAGTGCAGCTCATGAATTGGTTGAAAGAGGGTTTGAAGTCGAAGTGTATGAACGTAATGAGCAATATGCCGGAGGAAAGGCCAGAAGTGTCAATGTACCCGGCACAAATATACTTAATCCGAATTTATTTCTTCCCGGCGAACACGGATTCAGGTTTTTTCCCGGATTTTATCAACATGTCACCGACACCATGAAACGTATACCATTTAAAAATGGTAAATCAGTATTTGAAAATCTTACTATTACCCATTCTGTAGAAATAGCACAGACAGGAGCTAAGCCATTTATAAATGTAGTAAATTTTCCATCCAGTCTCAGTGATATTAAAGAAATGGTCCACAGTCTTGAAGAATCAAGGGAAGAACTGACGCATGAAGAAAAAGAATTTTTTGCCTACCGGATCTGGCAACTTATGTCCAGTTGCCCGGATAGATTCATTTATGAGTATGAAAATATCGGATGGTGGGAATATTGTAATGCCAACAATTTTAGCGACAACTATCGCAGATTGCTGGTGGAAGGACTTACTCGTTCGCTTGTAGCTGCAAAAGCCAGAAAAGCCAGCACAAAGACTGTCGGAGCCATTTTTTTGCAATTAATCTATCTGATGTTGGATTACAATGCCAACGATACAGATAGGGTTCTCAACAGCCCAACCAACGATGCATGGCTAAATCCATGGTTGGAATATCTAACAAAAAGCGGGGTAAAGTATCATAAGGGAATGCCGGTAGTTGGTTTTGAAACATCAGAAGGTAAGATTTCGGGAGCTCTTGTTCAAAATACAGAGTCAAATGCTACCATCAGCATTAAAGGAGACTATTATATACTGGCAGTACCACTTGAAAAAGCAGCCACATTGCTTGATCAGGCAATGATTGACCTTGATCCTTCATTGCAGAATATCATTGAATTGGCTCCTAATGTAGAATGGATGAATGGAATTCAGTTTTATCTTAACAAAGAAATCAATTTGAATTTTGGTCATACGATATACTCCAATAGCAGCTGGGCATTGACTTCTATTTCACAGTTACAGTTTTGGGGAGATTATAATATTGCTGATCGGGGCAACGGCAAAGTGAAAACAATTTTATCTGTGGATGTTTCATCATGGACTACACCAGGAAATTTTAACAATAAAATTGCCATGAACTGCACTATTGATGAAATAAAGGAAGAAGTATGGAAACAAATGAAGATGGAACTTAATACGAAAGATCAGGAAGTATTAAAAGACGAAATGAGGGAGTTTGTACATCTGGATAGTGACATTTCCCCGGTTTCAGATATAAAAACCAATACTTTATATAAAAAAATTCTAACTGTCTCAGAACATGAATATGTTCAAAAAGTAACAGATCTTGAACCATTACTTGTCAATCAAACTAATACATGGAGCCTCCGGCCCAATGCATATACAAAGATCCCAAACTTTTATCTTGCCAGTGATTATGTAAAAACCAATACTGATTTGGCTACGATGGAAGGAGCCAATGAAGCAGCACGTCGGGCAGTCAATTGTATTTTGGATGCTGAGCATAAAAATAATTATTGTACCATATGGCCATTATTCTCTCCAGGTATCCTTAAACTGACACAAAGTTACGACAAAAAGAGATTTAAAAAAGGATTGGATTGGACACCAAATTTTCCTTGGTGGATAAAGTTGATTACATTTGTCTGGAGTTTTTTTTATATTATTAACGGCCTGATCAGAAATTTTATACTTAAGAGAAAGGTATCTCATGTAAAGTTATTTGCCAAAAAAACGTAGAATACATGATGAATAAGGAGGAAAACAGCACATCCGAAACCTCAGGTTTGAAAAATAAGATCATTTCTTACTATGATGAAACATGGCTTGAATACAGACTTATATGGATAAATAAACAGAACAGGGCACTTCATTTTGGATATTTTCAGGATGGAATTCAGAATCATAATGATGCATTGGTAAATCTCAACCAGGTAATGGCAGATAAAGTAAATATTGGTCCCAATGACAAGGTACTGGATGCGGGATGCGGACAGGGCGGGAGCGCAATGTGGATGGCCGAACATATTGGTTGCGAAGTGGTAGGGGTCACCATTGTCCCTCATCAGGTAATTCAGGCCAAAAGGGAAAGTTTACAAAGAAAAATTGAGCATAAAACAAGTTTTGAAGTCAAAGATTATTGCCACACCGGGTTTGCTGATAACAGTTTTTCTGTGGTTTGGGCATGTGAGAGCATATGCCACGCTGCACAAAAGGCTGACTTTTATAAGGAAGCTTTAAGAGTACTGAAACCCGGAGGCAGACTTATTGTGGCAGAATACATCCGAAATAAAAGACCATTTGGAATTGAAGAAGAAAAAGTACTTCATCAATGGTGCAGTGGTTGGTCAATGCCTGATCTGGATACATGGGAAGAACATACGACAAACATGAAACTTGCTGGATTTACCTCTATAAGTCATGAAGATGTCACCACTAATATTGAACCTTCATTAGGAAGATTATACAGGGTTTCAAAAAGGTTGTTGAAATTAGGTAGATTCCTACATTATATTAAAATACGAAACAAAGTGAAACACGGCAATCAGTTGGCTTCTATTAGTCAATATGAGGCACTTTCCATGAAATTATGGCATTATAGTTTGTTCAGTGCACGTAAACCTGAAAACTGATGGAAATTGAAAATGGGTTATTCATTCCTTCAGGTTACGAGATTAAAGATCGGATCTACAAAAACGACAGGCATGAAATTTTTAAAGCACTTCAGGTAACAGATGGACATGAAGTAGTTCTGAAAATAACCCGTCCATCTGTAAAAGACATCAAACAAATTTCTAAACTTAGCCATGAATACAATATTTTAAAAGCGGCAGACCATCCGGGTCTGGTAAAGGTGTATGCGTTGTTTTCGGCTGAAAAATCAGTATGTCTTGTCGAAGAGTATTTTCATGGGGAATCATTAAAGTCCCGATTGTTCAGGGCTCCGTTGACTTTGGATGAATTTTTCTCAGTCTCCATCGCACTATCTGAAGTATTATCTTACATCCATATAAACGGGATAATACATAAAGATATAAATACCAATAACATTCTGATTGCTGAGGACAATCAGATTAAACTTATTGATTTCGGAATATCTTCCAACAATCAAAACGAAATGCACGAATTGAACTCTGTTGATTTGATAGAAGGTATTTTAGTTTATATTTCTCCGGAGCAATCCGGTAGAACCAGTTATTCTATTTCCAATAGCAGCGACTTGTATTCGTTGGGAATAGTCATGTATGAAATGCTGTCTGGTACTCCTCCTTTTAATTCGACGGATCCAATGGAAGTGATTCATTTTCATCTCTCCCGCAATCCCATTCCATTACATTTGGTTGATCCTAAAATACCAACAGGTATAAGTAAAATGGTCAATGTGCTGCTGGAGAAAAATCCTGACGACAGGTATCAAAGTGCTTCCGGAGTATTGTTTGATCTGAAGGAATTGAGAGAGCAATTAGCGGAAAAGAAAGAATTATCCGGTTTTGTTCCAAGAAGAAAGGATTATTATGGAAAGTTTAAAAAAACACAACGCCTGTATGGTCGGGAAAATGAAATCAAAAGATTGTTACATTGTGTTGAATCCCTATCATCAGAAAAATCAATCCTGGCCCTTGTTTCGGGTTATTCCGGTATTGGTAAATCCATTGTTGTAAAGCAAATACAGAGTCCCGTAATAGAAAAAAGTGGCATGTATCTTACTGGCAAGTTTGATCAGTTCAAAAAGAATATCCCTTATTTTGCTTTTATTGAAGTGTTTGATGAAGCTATCAGAAA
>JACMLK010000467.1 GCA_014379665.1 Saprospiraceae bacterium
ATGAAGAATATTAAAATTATATAGTCAGATCATAGCAAACACAGTTTTAAATTTATCCTTCATAAAATATTCCATGATATCTCATACATCTGACTTTGGTATTAAATCCCTCTGCCTTACAGCTTCATAAATCAAAATAGCTGCACTAACAGAGACATTTAATGAATCTGTAAGTCCTTTCATAGGTATGATAATGTTATAATCGGCTGCTTCAATCCATTCCTGACTTACACCTGTAGATTCCGTTCCCACCACAATGGCAGTTGGCCCTGTAAAATTATGATCATATAGGGATGTCGCTCCGTCCGTCAAAGTAGCACAGAAAATTTTTATATGTTCAGACTTCAGAAATGTTATAATCTCTGTAGTAGTACCAGATACAATCCTGTTAGTAAAAACACAACCTACACTTGCTCTTATAATATTTGGGTTGTATATGTCTGTATTGGGATTTGAAATGATAAATGCATCAATTCCGGCAGCATCAGATGTTCTCATTAAAGCACCAATATTACCGGGTTTTTCGGTTGCTTCAGCCACCAGTATGAGGGGATTTTTTTTCTCAAATTTTAATTCACTCAACACATAGTGCCTGGATTGAAAAATAGCAATTACCCCTTCAGTACCCTCCCGGTAAGCAATTTTATGATATACCTGATTGGTTACTTCGATCATTTCGACTTCAAAAAGTATATTTCCAAACCAATCGTGCAGCTTATTATAGGTTATTATAGATGGATTAAATAGCACGGTAAGCACTTTTAACCCGGATTTAATCGCCAGTAAAATCTCACGTTTCCCTTCCACAATAAAAGTACCGGATTCTTTCCTTACTTTCGTCTTTTCTCCGAGTAAGACGATTTGTTTTATTAAAGGATTAACCGGACTGGAGATGGATTTAATCATGCCAAACATTTTATGACGTAAAATTAGAAATTAACCCTGTAAAATTACCCAAAAGATTAACTTTGGTCTTTATATAAGTTTCAGACAGACCTTTATTATTTTATAATGGATATAAATGAAATACTCACACATCTGGGAGAAGACCGCTCCTTGTATTTTAATGCAGTAGCACCTCCTGTTATACAATCCAGTAATTTTGTCTTCAATACCATTGAAGAGATGCGAGCTGCTTTTTCAGATGAATTGACACATCATATATATACCAGAGGCAATAATCCCACGGTAGAAATATTGCGTAAAAAAATAGCTGCCCTTGAACACGCTGAAGATGCTCTGGTAGTTGGAAGCGGTGCTGCTGCTGTCGCTGCTTCTGTCATAGCAAATATAAAGACCGGGGACCACATCATATGTGTCCAAAAGCCATATAGCTGGACATTTAAACTGATAACTAAATTATTGCCTCGTTTTGGTGTAGATTATACTTTTGTGGATGGTCGGGATGTCAAAAATATATTAAACGCCATAAAACCCAATACTTGTTTGCTTTACCTTGAAAGTCCAAATACTCTGACATTTGAAATCCAGGATCTTGCAGCTTGTGTAAAACTTGCAAAAAAACACAATTTAGTAACGATCATTGATAATAGTCATGCTTCCCCTCTTTACCAGCAACCAATTGATTTTGGTATTGATATTGTCATTCATTCGGCCACTAAATATCTGAATGGACATAGTGATGTGGTTGCCGGAGTAATATGCAGTAATTCAAAAATGATTAAGAAAATCTTTGAATCCGAACTAATGACTTTGGGGATGACCATTTCTCCTCATGATGCAAATCTTATTTTACGTGGATTGAGAACATTAACCTTGCGGGTGAATCAAAGTTATACAACAGCACAGGAAATCGCAGGGTTTTTGTATAAACACCCTAAAGTGGAAAAAATCTATTTCCCATTACATCCATCATTTGAGCAATATGATTTGGCTAAAAGACAAATGTCAGGCTGTGGTGGTTTAATTACTTTTCAACTGAAAACAGCGGAGAAGGAAGGTGTATTGCGCTTTATCCAAAACATCAAACGATTTTTGATTGCAGTTTCATGGGGTGGTTATGAATCTCTGATGATGCCCTATATTGGATTTCATGATATTCCCGGAATACCGGATTCACCGGTTCATTGGTCGGTAATAAGGCTATATATTGGATTGGAAAGCAAACACTATCTTTTGGATGATCTTAACACGGCATTTGATGAAGTCTGAAGATTTTAATTCAGGACATTGTTATTTTTTGACCGGTATGGTGTCTAATCTGGTAAGTTTGCACTGTAGATTATTATCCTGATACACGTACTGTCCTACAAGCACCATCATGTCATTCCGCAATTTTACATCAAATTCCTGAGGTTTAATCCCGTCACTGTCATCAACTAAGAGCATAATGGCTTTGTCCAGATCGTAGATATACTTACCCGAACCATGTTTATCCTGATATAATCCATAGTCATAAGTAAGATCTTCTTTAAAATCAATCCATTTCCCCGATAATGAATCATGAGTGTCCATATCACTGCTTTTTACAACTGCATCAAATTGCCATAAATCCTTATCAAGAATAATGTAAGTTTTATTGCCTGATTCTTTTTGCCTGTGCTCCAGGGTATTCAATGCGGCTAACCGCATTGATCTTATCTCCCCTTCTCTTAGATTCTCCTGGTTGAATAATGGATACGAATTTCCTTCCGTTGCTTTCAATTTCATACCATTTTCATGGGCGGGAGCAGACTTATTTTCCATTTTGCAGGATGAAAACAATAAAACGAATATTGCAAAAATCAAAAAAGAAATTCTCATCGTGTCTTTATTATTAGTTAATTTGTGAATCTAATTTAAGACAAATGTAATGCTTGATAAGTTTTTATTATATATTAAACAGGAAAAATTATTTATTCCTGAACAAAAAGTATTGTTGGCAGTATCAGGTGGTGTTGATTCGATGGTCATGCTTAATTTGTTTCATAAATCAAAGTTTAAATTTGCAGTAGCACATTTGAACTACAGGCTTCGCGGCGACGAATCAGAAATGGATGCTGCATATTTAACAAAGTATTGTGAGGAAAATGAGATAATATTTCATTACCATTCTATTGATCCGATTATATTTAATGAAGGAAACTTGCAAAGTAAAGCCAGAGCAATAAGGTATGAATGGTTTGATTCTTTATTAGCTGATTTTAAGTACGATTGGATAGCCACTGCTCATCATAAAGACGATATAAAAGAAACTTTCATGATTAATCTCATGCGAGGCTCAGGATTAAAGGGCCTGGTCGGCATGCTGTCAAAAAGAAATAAAATTATTAGACCCTTATTATTTGCTGACAAAGAAGAAATCTTACAATTTGCTGTCGCACATGAGATAAATTTCAGGGAAGACAGCTCCAACTTGACTGATAAATATCTGAGAAATAAAATTAGACATTATATTCTACCTGCTATGGATGCGGCCGATCCACGTGCCAAAATCGGGTTTCCAAAATCAATCGCGCATATTCAATCTTCAGAAAATTTACTAAATGAATTTATATACAGATATAGCGATCACTTGATATCTGCAGATAACACTTTTATCCAAATACAACTCAAAACTGTGATGGAATTTGGAGAGAAGCAGACTCTCTTATATTATTTATTGCAGCCTTACGGATTTAATGAATCTCAATGTTCAGATATAATGCTTCATCATAACAAATCAGGGAAAATATTTATAACAAAAACCCATACAGCACTTTTAGATAGAATGCAACTGATTATCAGAATTACCCCTGAAATTGATACTCCATTTCAATCTGTAAAAATTGATATTCCCGGTAAGATTGTGTATAATAATACTAAGGTAGAATTTTCTATTGTAAATACAAAACCTGATTTTACCAATGACACTCATATGCAGTATGTTTGTCTTGATGAAGTAACACCCCCGTATTCAGTAAGGAAATGGCATGCCGGAGATACATTTGCTCCTTTAGGAATGAATGGAAGACATCAGAAACTGCAGGATTTTCTCACCAATATTAAACTATCGAATTTCGAAAAAGAAAATGTACTGGTAGTAGAAGCAGGAAATGAAATTATTTCATTACCCGGTTACAGAATTTCAGAAAAAGTAAAAATTACTTCAAAAAGTAAAAGGATCGTGAGTATCCGCATTTCATATTAATTTCCATCCCACATCAAAAATGCCTTTAAAAAACCGTCAATATTACCATCGAGTACTGCATCAGTATTGCGTGTCTCAAATCCGGTGCGGTGATCTTTGACTCTCCTGTCATCCAGCACATAAGACCTGATCTGTGAGCCCCATTCATTTTTCATCTTACCAGCTTCTATTTTATTACGTTCTGAACGTTGTTTTTCAAGTTCAATTTCATATAATCTGGATTTCAGCATCTGTAAAGCTTTATCTCTGTTCATGTGCTGGGACCTTGCTTCCTGACATTGAATGGCTATCCCGGTTGGAATATGTTTTATCCTGACTGCAGTCTCTACTTTGTTTACATTTTGACCACCTGCTCCCTGTGCTCTAAAGGTATCCCACTCGATGTCAGATGGACTGATTTCAATCTCGATGGTGTCATCAATCAACGGATGAACGAAAACAGACGCAAAAGAGGTCATACGTTTGCCCTGACTATTAAATGGACTTACTCTTACCAACCTGTGCACACCATTTTC
>JACMLK010000468.1 GCA_014379665.1 Saprospiraceae bacterium
ACCAAACCATATAGCTACTGCCAGAAATGCCATGTTAAATTATATTCATCAGGTAGGAAATGCAGATATTTTTAAAGGAAAACTAATCTTTCTTTCCGGATCTCCGGAGTTGGAAGAAAAAGGAGGGATTGCCACCGGCCGTTTATCAGGTATAGTTAATCATGAGGTCCCGTCATGGATCAGGACAAACCAATTGCCGTCCTATCAAACCAATTGTATAGAAGACTGGGAAGAGAAACTGGATAAAATTGTGGAAGAAACCCTGTCACAGGATATGAGACTGATCAGCGGTATCCCACCATGGGTACAAATGTATTATGAACGAATCCTTCAAAAAACAGGTAAAAAGAACATCAAAGAAGTTTTCCCGAATTATAGTCTCTTTATGTTTGGAGGCGTAAACTTTGAGCCCTATCGGAGCAAACTTGAAGAATTAGTGGGTAGCCGTATTGATAGTGTAGAGACTTATCCGGCTTCGGAGGGTTTTATTGCTTTTCAGGATGACATAAAAGATCCCGGACTATTACTAAATACTAATTCAGGAATCTTTTTTGAGTTTATTCCCGTAGAAAAGATTTTAGAAAAAAATCCTCCAAGGCTCAGTCTTGGACAAGTGACCTTGAATCAGGACTATGCCCTCATTATTAACAATAATGCAGGACTATGGGGATATGATATTGGTGACAGCATACGATTTGTCAGTCTGAATCCATTTAAAATCATAGTCACAGGGCGGATAAAACACTATATTTCTGCCTTTGGTGAACATGTGATAGGGAAGGAAGTGGAAGAAGCCATACTTACTGTAGCAAAAAAACATGAGGTCAGTATCATAGAATTTACTGTCGCACCTCAGGTCAATCCACCGGATAAATCGATCCCATATCACGAATGGTTTGTTGAGTTTGACAAAAAGCCTTTTGATATGACCCTATTTTCGCAGGAAGTGGATAAGGAGATGTGTGTTCAAAATATATATTATGATGATCTGATCAAAGGAAAAATTCTACAACCCCTTAAAATCAGGTTTATGAAAAAAGACGCTTTCCGCGACTATATGAAATCACAGGGTAAATTGGGCGGGCAGAATAAGGTGCCGCGATTAAGTAATGACAGAAAAATAGCAGATGTGATGGCGACTTTGGTTGAGGGGTAATTATAGGATTTATCTGTAGTATTTTAGATTCTGTCTTTTTTATTTCTGATGAAAATGGCATTAACTGTATCTATAGTTCGTAATGTCCTTTTATAGAAAAAACAAAAATATATTCTGGTTTTACTTCATATACTAATCTATCATTAATATTTATCCTCCGTGACCACAATCCTTTTAAGTCAAATTTCAATGGTTCAGGCTTTCCTATTCCAGAAAATGGCTCTTTTGTTATAGATTTTAACAAAAGTTTGATTTTATCCATCGATTTTGAATCATTACGTGATTTGTAATCTTCCAATTGCCGTTTTGCTTTTTCAGAAAATCTTACCTCCATAAATTATCAATATCTATCACCGTATATTTCCCTTCATCTGCTTCCTTTTTGGCTTTATTTACATCATCTAAAAATACCGGATCATACTTTTCCTCTTGTAAATCTTCAAACTCAATTTCCATCTTTTTTAGTACTTCCTTCAATGCTTGTTTTTGAGCCTTATTTTTTGGTCTGACTATGATATCATTCATTTGTATATTTTTATAATACAAAGATATATAAAATATTTTTTTCAGACCTTATAGGTTTTGAAAACTTATAAGGTCTAAAACTCCAAATCCAACTAATTCCTCTACAAACAAAAAAAGGACACCAAACTTTAAAGCATGGTGTCCTTTCTAAAAATTTTATTATCTAATTATTACTTGATATTCAACATCTTCATTGTCTTAACTTCATTCTTAAATGTAAGGTCGTAAAACATTAAACCACTGACACCAAGTTGTGCTTTTGTGATCAATATACTATTCATACCTTTCGTATAATTATTGCTGGAAGTATAAACCAATCTACCGGTAACATCTCTTACTTTAAGTAACACATTTCCGGACTCAGGCATATAAAAGTTGATCGTTGTCTCATTATTCCATGGATTTGGAATATTGCCCCGGACATTGAATGCTTCATTCACCCCTTTCACAAAATTAAGATTTAATGATCTTGTTTCATTGGATGTATTATAATATTCCGCATTCATGACCATCGGATCATTTGACAAATGATTAGCCACATTTGATGCTTTATTAGTATTCAACCTGATTTCGAATAATTTGTCTCCTTTTTTGAGAGATACTCCGTTAGGGTCAAACCATGAAATCATCAGATAACCATTTGAAATATAATAATGGTAATCTTCAATACTCAAAACACCTTTTTCAATGGATAATTCAGTCGCATTATTTAATTGTATGGCTATCTGAAATCCTGTAATCTCCTCATCAATGGAAGCCATCACCGGAATGATATTATCACCTTTTTGAGTAAGCATATTTTCGATGTCAAAAGTCATACTTTCGGATCTGTTTTCCAGATTATCTGTATTGATATTGGTGGTATAGCTGGAATTTACATCACCGGTCTTTACCCCAATCCAGTTAATAGACATGCTGTTATTCAGATTATTGATATGGTACTTTTCAGGGAAAGGTGTGATAAAAGGATCAAGATTATCGTGGAATACATAACCGGCATCAACCATTCTCCAGCTTTTGTTATTCGGAAATTCATTGTAAATACCTAAAATCAATTTCCTCAACTGTACAATGTCTGCTGCGGTAATTTTGTCGTCCTTGTTGATATCACCTGCGATCATTTTATAAGGAGAATTCAATAATTCTGTGCCTAATATATGACGTTGCAGATAAATAAGGTCCAAAGTACTTACACCTTCCAATGGATGATCATTTCTGAGTGGTACCACATCATATTCCCCACCAGGGTTCATCAATGGAAATTTGTAATGACCCGCTTGATTACTGACATTAGCAGGTATGTTACTGCCATATAGGTTTACACTTACGCCGGGTACATTTTGAGATGTCGATGTTCTGACACTACCAGCTACTGTGACCAGGGCCCCGGTACAGAATCCATCCGGATCAAGAGGAGTCACAATTGCAAAACATGAATCCAGAACTACACCTTCAGACCAATAATAAATAGTGATAGGAAAGTCCAGCAGAATCCCGCTGCAAAAATACGTCCGGATAGTATCATTCACATCATCATCACTATAAGAAGCGGTGATAACCAGGTCTTCAATACAATTACCAGTAAGGATGATATGATCATTCACATTATCATCAACAGTCATATTGTCTGTGATCTCAGGGAATGTTTTGACACAATCAAATTTTATATCAACTGTATCACGAACTTCAATATTAAATGTAAAAATAATCGAATCATTGCTGCATACTTCCCTGACATTGAATATAACCGTGGTCGTGCCTACCGGATAAAAGTCACGTATATTGAGTGATGGGTCGTCATTTACGCTGTTTGAAATGATTAAATTGCATCCTTCAGCACTATGGGTGCCATTTCCTAATAGCGCAAGACATGTCGCCGGATCAATATACAGAATAGTGTCTGTTGGTCCTATGATGATTGGTGGTGTCCCTCCAATATAAATATTTTGAACGTGTGTAAATATTCCTGAAAGAGTGCCTGGTATCAATTGGCAGGAATCTACCACTGTCCAGGTTCTGACTAAGGTGTCTGTGCAAATGGTATCGGTA
>JACMLK010000469.1 GCA_014379665.1 Saprospiraceae bacterium
CCAGCTTTCATCGCGGGTGGTTAGTCATGGAATTAATGTGGACAATTTAGACATTGTTGTTAATGATGACGTTGCCACTGTATATGGTCAGGTAGAATCTACCTCCGCAAAAGAAAAAGTGATACTTATTGTTGGAAATACGGAAGGAATAGCTTCTGTAGACGACAGACTTTCTGTAGTGAAGTCTGAACCTGCAGCTACATTTTATACTGTAGTCGATGGCGATACTTTGTCCAAAATTGCAAAGGAACAATATGGTGACATGATGAAATATCCGGTTATATTTGAGGCAAATAAACCGATGTTGACATCAGCTGATCTCATTTATCCCGGTCAGGTTTTAAGAATTCCGGCTTTGTAAAGTTTAGGAATAACTTTAAAATTAAAAAAGTGGTTCATTAAAAATGGGCCACTTTTTTTTTGCCTGAATGGTTTTAAATTTGGAACTTCAAAAGTCTTCTCAGGTACTAATCAAGACTTCACTGGTTACTTCACGGGGCTTCTCAGGTGCATAAAAATCATCATTATCTCTCAACAATGCTCGTTGGTTTACAACGAGTGATCATTATCTCTAAATGAGTAACCGTTATCTCTCAACGAGTGATCGTTATCTCCCAATGAGTGATCGTTATCTCCCAACGAGTAATCGTTATCTCCCAACGAGTGATCGTTATCTCCCAACGAGTAATCGTTACCTCTAAAAGAGTGATCATTATCTCTCAGCAACTAATTATTATACAAACTTAGTTTAATAGGTGGTCTTTCAATGGGGTGTTGACACGAGTTTATTCTAAAGTTTTGGAAGCTTTTGTTTTGCGAATGATTAATGTTAAACAAGAAACCTAAACAAAACTTTATACATACTCTGACAGCTAAAATCCCACAATGGGTTTAGAGATGTATTTTACAAGATCAATTAAAAATTGAATTACTGTTTATTTAGTACCCCAATCTTTATATCCTGGGTCCAGAATGAATATTTGTTTGAATCCCTTTTCTTTCATAATATCCATGGCATTAGAAGCTCTTCCACCGGCATAACAATACACCAAATATGGTTTATCTTTATCCAATTGATCCAGTTTTTTCTTAAAATCCGGAGATTTAATATCCAACTCTATTGCATTTTCAATTTTTCCCTTTGCTGTTTCTTCCGGTGTCCTCACATCCATAATAATCAGCTTTTTGTTTTCAGCTATGATTCTTTTTGCTGTTAATTTATCAACATCCAAATAAAAAGATTCAATACTGCCTTTTTGAGTTTTGGACAATTCATTGCTTTTTTGTCCGAAACTGCTTATCTGTAAAGTCAAAACTATTAATACTAAAAATACATTTTTCATGTGAAAGGTGAATTATGATTGTATAAATTTAAAAAATTACAAACCGATTTGCAATATGACACAAAGAAATTTCATACAGTCTAAATGAAAAATTGCTTCAAAAGGTTCTTACCTGCAAAATTAATCAAAATAAACGTTTTGAGTAGGAAATTCAGGAACATTTTATTAACAGGAGAATAATTACAAAGTATGTGCAAACCATCTTTATTTTCCAACCCTGCTTAATTCAACCCCATCAGGAACAGCAATTGAAATATTATTGGCATGATAAAATGCTTTTATACCTGACATTACTTCATAATATACGGTCCAGTACATATCAGGATGTACATAGGGTCGTACCGAAATGATCAAATGATGTGCCCCAAAGCTTTCAATTCCAATTTCAGGAACAGGGACTTTGAGTACTGAGTCCATAGATAACAGATCATTCATCAACAAATGTTTAAATTTTGGAAAATCTTCACTGTAGGGTAATGAGACTTTCAGGTCTATCCTGATGTTACCACGTTTTGAATAATTGGTGATGATGCCATTGATCACTTCCCCATTAGGAATTATAAGTGTTTTATTTCCAGGTGTAACTACTATTGTATTAAATATCTGGATATCAGTGACCTTACCAAATTTATCTTTAACTTCAATCCAGTCTCCAACCTTATATGGTTTGAAAGTGATGATAATAATACCTGCCGCAAAATTGCCAAGACTGCCCTGCAAAGCCAAACCAACTGCAAGTCCGGTGGCTGCCACCACACCTACCAACGCGGCGGTGTTAATGCCAATCATGCCAGCCACACTTACTATAAGGAGAATTTTCATCCCAATATTAGCCAACGTAGCTAAAAAAGAAATAATTTCCACCGTAAATCCTGAGCTTTCAAGAGTGACCCTAAACATCTTAGATATTTTCTTTATACCCCACAAACCAGTAAGCAACACCAGTAGCGCCATAACCAGTGCAGGCAGGCTGTTTATGATAAATCCCAGAGATTGACTAATGTATTTTTCTAAATCCTCCATATCATAAATAATTTGTGTGGCAAATGTAGTTTAATATTATATTTTTCCAAAATGAGTTATGACTGTCTATCTTTAAAAATTATTATTTTGAAATTAGAAAGTATAAATTTTACCTTTGTGCGAAAATAAACAGAGATGAATTTTGATATAATTGTATTGGGCAGTGGTCCCGGTGGATATGTAGCAGCCATAAGAGCTTCACAACTGGGTTTAAAAGTAGCTATTGTTGAAAAAGAAAACCTAGGTGGAGTTTGTCTTAACTGGGGATGTATCCCCACCAAAGCTTTGCTGAAAAGTGCTCAGGTATTTGACTATATAAACCATGCATCAGACTATGGCATAAATGTGGGAAAACCAATGGCAGAATTTGGAAAAATGATTTCCAGAAGTCGTAATGTAGCGGATGGTATGAGCAAAGGTGTTAGCTTTCTGATGAAAAAGAATAAAATCACCGTCATAAATGGATATGGGAGGTTAGCAAGGGGGAAAAAGATTGTGGTGACCGATGCAGACGGTAAAAAAATTGAATATGCAGCAGAACAAATCATCATAGCTACAGGAGGAAGGGCTAAACAATTGCCAAATCTTCCTATTGACGGAAAAAAGATTATAGGATATCGGGAAGCAATGAATCTTCCGGAGCAGCCAAAAAAACTTGTGGTAGTTGGTGCAGGTGCTATCGGGGTCGAGTTTGCATATTTCTACAAATCGATCGGGACGGAAGTCACTATAGTAGAATTTCTCGAACAGGGACTCCTGCCTCGTGAAGATACCGACGTTTCAAAAGAACTGTCCAAAATTTATAAAAAAGCAGGTTTTAATATTCTTGCAAACTGCGTGGTGGAAAAAGTAGATATCACAGGAAAACAATGTATGGTCACCGTGAAAAGCAGAAAAGACAACACCATTCAAATAATCGAATGTGATTTGGTACTCTCCGCAGCAGGAGTATCTCCAAACGTGGAGGATATAGGTCTGGAGTCATTAGGTATAGAATTGGACAAGGGCATGATAAAAGTAGATGCGTATTATAGTACAAACGTCCCAGGAATCTATGCCATCGGTGATGTAATCCCTACTCCGGCTCTAGCTCATGTAGCCAGCGCAGAAGGCATCACCTGTGTGGAAAAGATAGCCGGTCTAAACCCTGAACCAATAGATTATAACAATATTGCATCCTGCACATATTGCTGGCCCGAAGTAGCAAGTGTTGGCTTTACAGAATCACAGGCAAAAGATGCCGGATATGAACTCAAAATCGGAAAATTTCCTTTTTCTGCCTCAGGCAAAGCCAGCGCAGCAGGGACAAAAGAAGGTTTTGTAAAATTAATATTTGACGCCAAATATGGCGAATTACTAGGCGGTCATATGATTGGGGCCAATGTAACAGAAATGGTCGCTGAACTTGTTGTATCTAAAAAACTTGAAAGTACCGGTCACGAAATCATCAAATCCATACATCCCCATCCTACTATGAGTGAAGCGATTATGGAAGCCGCTGCTGCTGCGTATGACGAGGTAATTCATTTGTAAAGATTAAGATTAAATCAAAGATTAGATTACCTACCAATAGATGAAGTTACACCTTTCATTTAATATTCTCCGGATATAAGGATGTCAAAAAGACAATGAAACGAATAGCGCTGATATCAGACAATCATTCATATTACGGAGAAGATGTGACTGAGCATTTGAAGGATGCGGATGAAATTTGGCATTCCGGTGATATTGGTGATCTTAGCAGCATCACCAAATATCGGGAAATGGCAGATTTTAAAGCTGTTTATGGCAATATAGACGATATGTCAGTCAAAGAATTATATCCTTTGAATTTGATTTTCATTTGTGGAGGTCTTAAGGTATTTATGACCCATATCGGAGGTTATCCCGGCAAATACAGTCAAAGAGTAATTGACATCATCCGTCTTGAAAAACCAAATATTTTTATTTGCGGTCATTCGCATATTTGTAAAGTCATGCCCGATAAAATTAACAATTTACTGCATATGAATCCCGGGGCTTACGGACATTATGGATTTCACAAGATCAGAACGATCTTAAAATTTGAAATATCTGATGGAAAAGTACATCATCTCAGAGCTGTAGAACTGGGTATAAGGGGGATTTTGAAGTAATGATTAAAAATATTTAAAAACGAATTATCAACATTACTGATAAAGATATAAATTTGACTTAGAAATAAAATCATTATGGTTTATGACTGGACCACCTTTACCAGGAAAATTGCCATCAAAGCATCGGTAAATGAACTGTATCCTTTTTTTTCAACAAAAAACGGCATGGAAAGATGGTTTCTCAGAATGTGTGATTACAAATCATCTGATGGTGTTTCTTTAAAAAATGATGCTATCGCAAAAAAGGGAGATACATACAAATTCAGATGGTATGGATATTCTGATGAGACAGAAGAAAACGGTGTAATACTTCAATCCAATGGAAGAGATGTTTTTGAATTCACCTTCAATGGTAACGGATCTACCGACATGATCGTAAATGTCGCTCTGACTACACAAGGTGAAAACACTTTAGTTTCCCTGACACAATACAACATACCTGATACAGAGCATGGCAGAAGTCACTGGCATGTTGGTTGCATGGAAGGGTGGACATTCTATCTTGCCAACTTGAAATCCATCATCGAGGGCGGTCTTGACTTGAGAAACAAGGATGAAAATATCACCGGAGTAATAAATTCGTAAATTTTACAAAATTGTGATGCAAAGTGAATCACATGTCCTCAATAGAAGTATTCAAAACACCTGAAACTAATGCCATCCTGTCATCTTTTGATCCTGATACAACCGTATAATTGATACCATGTTTATCCATCATGATTTGATATACTTCAAATAATCTGCCTCTGTCGCTTGGATTTTCTCTTTGGGGATCATATTCCCAAGGTATATCGGGTGCACATAAAAAATAATTACCAGGCAGATGTTTCAGCCACTTGTCGTAAATCCATGGATCTGTCTTGTCAAATTTTTCCTGCGACCAAATGATAAGTGTCAGCAGATCTGTGTCACAAACAAGGTGTGTGTTGGTCCTGTTAATGACCTTTTCTTCCCTCAATTGCAGATTAGCAATCTCTGACAGACTGTGGTAATCATACCTGTTGCTTTTGTCTTCCAGATAAACCCTTGCAGTCTCCTTTACCAAACCAAATTGGTATTTATCTGCAATCATATTAGCCAGGGTGGTTTTACCAGAACATTCCGGTCCGGTAAATACGATTTTCATTCTTTTTCATTCATTGATACGAAAGAAGTATTTTGTAGGTCTTCTAAAATGAAACACTTCTTCTATTAAGATTGTTGACTGAAATGTATAATTATAAAATAGAAGTGTTCGTGATTACACCATTCCAAATATATTAGTAATTTTGTCGTTGAACAATTAAAGATTGATGAAGAAAGTTCGGTTGAATATAATGGCATTATCACATAGTGTGACTCAGTCACATAATTATGCTGTCGTACTTGGAGAAGAAGACGGAAAAAGAAGGCTACCCATTGTGATAGGGGGTTTCGAAGCTCAAGCGATCGCGGTAGCTTTGGAGAATATGACACCAAACAGACCATTGACCCACGATTTGTTTAAAAACACGCTGGATGCCTATGAAATTGAAATCAAAGAAGTGGTTATAAATAATCTTTTGGATGGCATTTTTTATGCGCAGTTGATTTGCGAACAAAATGGAAATGTCATTCAGATAGATGCCCGGACATCAGATGCGATTTCTATGGCCGTGAGATATGGTTGTCCTATTTACACTTTTGAATTTATTATGGAGAATGCAGGTGTCATACTTGATGAAGAAGAAGAAGAAAAAAAACCAACTATTGGCTCAAAAAGCAAAAGGTCTGCTATTGAAAATATGAGTTTGTCCGGTCTTGAAAAATTACTGGAAGAATCGTTGGAAAAGGAAGATTATGAACGGGCTGCCCAATTAAGAGATCTCATTAACAGTAAAAAAACGAGTGATTCCTGAATGATTGCGGCGATGATTTTATGACTGAAAGCATAACGCTATATTAAATGCCCATGCTGTCATTTTAAACCTGATCTTTTAAAGACACAATGTTTTCTGAAGCAAGTAAAATAACTAATTCATCTGTCAAATGTCAATCTCATCCCACTACCCTGCCTGAATGTTCCATCTGAAGCATATACCTGATTACCATTTACATAAGTACTTACTACATTACCCATAAATTCCTTTCCTTCCAATGGTGACCAACCGCATTTATAATGGATATTTTCTTTAGAAACTTTCCATTTTTCAATAGAATTTACCAACACCAGATCGGCATACATACCTTCATCGAGATATCCTCTGTCTTTTATTCTGAAGCACTCTGCCGGAGCGTGACACATTTTTTCAACTATTTTTTCCAAAGATATCATGTCCTTTTGATAAAAGTCCATCATAATATTCAGACTATGCTGTACCAGAGGAATTCCAGATGGAGCATATTCATACGATTGAGACTTTTCTTCAAGCGAGTGCGGTGCGTGGTCGGTAGCAATGATGTCCAATCTGTCGTCTAAAAGCGCCTGAAACAAAGCAGTTTTGTGTTTCCCGGACTTTATAGCCGGGTTACATTTTATAAGATTACCCAATATTTCATAGTCACCGGCATCAAAATATAGATGATGTACACATACTTCAGATGTGATTTTTTTATCTTTTAAAAGTATTTCATTATTAAACAATGACAATTCGTCCATGGTAGAAATATGCAGAATATGGAGTCGGGTGCCATATTTATTGGCCATCTCCACCGCCCGTGAAGATGAAAGAAAACATCCTGCTTCATTTCTGATCAAAGGATGCATAAAGGGTTTCATTTCGGCTCCGTACTTATCTTTATAATAATTAAATTGTTGCTGTATGGTGGCTTCATCTTCGCAGTGTGTGGCAATCAACATCGGGACATTGGCAAATAATTTTTCCAGTACTGAATGGTTATCCACCAACATATTTCCGGTACTTGAACCCATAAATATTTTTATCCCGCAAACGTTTGATTCATTTGTCCTCATCACTTCATCATA
>JACMLK010000470.1 GCA_014379665.1 Saprospiraceae bacterium
AGACCGGAAACCATCATCAGACCCTTTGAAATAAATTTCATTCTGGAAATTTTATCATACATATTTATTTAATTTTAATGATTAATTAAATTTACTCATCTATACAATAGAATAGAATCTTAGCTCATAAATCAACGCTTAACTAATACTCTGGTCATTTGTTCCCGACCGTTCGATATTTTCATAAAATATACACCGGGTAAAAGTTCATTGCAAAAAATGGACATACTTTGGTCAAATGTCTCAAAGTAATGGATTAATTTACCATTCACATCCATCATCGAGATGGTTTTAAATGAATTATCATTAAAATAAACCTGAATCTCATCGTCAAATGGATTGGGAAAAATATCGACCTTAGTTTCAATATCGTCAACTTGGGTTATCAGAGGTACGGCTTCATAGGCTCCGATGGTTGGAGGACTATTAAAGTATGAGCCTAAGATGTCTTTTACAGGTAAATTATAAGTGACGCCTGCACTTATAGCCGGGCTGGTACTTTCTAAAATAAAAAGTGAACCAGGTAATATCTTTGGATTATCGATGATCTGACCACTTACCGTGCCTGGTAAATCAGGGCCCTGCCAATTTTGGTTAGTTGTTTTATACCACAGGTTTTTGTTGAACATAAATGTTTCTTCTTCTGTATTTGGTCCTATATTGGCTTCCACACTTACAGCATTGTCCAAAACCACAATGTTATTATAAAACGAATTGGCTCCGCATGGTAAAAATCTGGTCACATCCACCGTTTCCTGCAGGATACGTATGACCCACTTTTTGGGAAACAGGATGGTATTATTGGACACTTCCACATTCCTGCAACCAACAAAAGCAATGGATGCCTCAGACCCCTGGAATACATTGGCAATTACCTGTATATTTTCTGCTTCAGTAGTGGCATTCTGAGGTCTGAAAAAAGATAATCCTGTACTGCCCCCAAGATTCAATGCCCTCGCACCTCCATTCTCAAACTGGTTTCTTAAAATTTGAATATCCGAGCTTCCTCCTTTACATTGAATCGAATTGCTGCCCAGATTTTTAAAAACATTCTCAAAGATCATTCCGTGATGGCAGCCTACCATATCAATACCACTTCCTCCGGCAGCTCCATTAAAAAAAAGACAGGAATATATTTCAAAAAAATCCAGACCCGATAGTTTTAACAAATCATTGTTGCCCGTAGCATTAATGTTTTGAAAGGTGCAGCCCACTATTCTGAGATGATGTGTCGGACTATCAAATGAACCTGCATCATCAATGTTCATTCCATTGCCGGTTTGTCCTTGTATGGTAAATCCTTCAATATGCAGATATGCACAATCTGAAAATTGTATGCTGTTTGTTCCACCCTGAATGGTAATGGTTTTTCCGCTTTCTGCCAAAATATAAATCCACCTTTCGCTGGTGCCTGACAGATTGGATACCGACATACCACCCTGCATGATCAAATCATGACAAATGATGGAGTCCCCGGGTTTAGCAATAGCCGTAGCTTCAGTAAGGGCATGATATTGATAAGATGCTCCTACGTGCAGTACAGAACAAATAGATCTGTCTTGAAAAAATACACTCAATGTCAGAATAAGTAAAAGGTGTTTCATTGTGAAAATTTTTTGTTAAAGTTATGGGGTTTTTTAACCATTGAAATAAATTATTTTC
>JACMLK010000471.1 GCA_014379665.1 Saprospiraceae bacterium
GTACCGGTGAAGGCAGGGTCTTTCTTAGTCAGAAAATTAGCCTGCATACTTCTATTAGAAGGATTCACCATATTTTCCAGTGCACTAGTAGCATGACACGCACCCCAAATAGCTCCTTTACAGTCAAGATTCCAGGTGACTAATCTGGAGTGTGTAGACCAGATTGGATCTGCATGAGGCATTACAAAAAGATCATCACAACAATCCAGTTCAGATGGTAATTTCCATCCACTCGAAGAACTACCTCCGTGAGCAACAGATGGTATACCGGCATTTACAAAATAAGGTACTACCAATGAGCCATTCTGCTTATCAAGGGTCCACCTCGGCACATTACGCAGAGAATATGAATTGTATAACGGAACTATAACTGGTGATATGGAAGTGGCACCTATTACACCCTGGCTTTGCCAGTAGGTTATCCTGGCGTTGACAGTGGCATTTCTGTATTCCACTGGAATGATAAATGTGCCGCCTTTGTAGTTTATCCCATTATGAGTGAAATCAATACCATCTTTGGGCTTTGTGGGTTCAATTGACCAAATGACGGTGACACCATAGAATTTAATCAGGTCATACACCATACCATAAGGCTTGAGTCCATTGCCTATAGTTTGTGGTGTGATGCCCATATTTACGATGAAAGAACCGGTAGGGACTGAAATGGTCTGGGCATATACTCCTTCATGTACAAAAGAAGTTAAAATGGCGACAAACACATACAAAGAAAGATTTTTCCTGAAATTTGTTAAGTTCTTCATTAATAAGACCTGTTTAATAATATTAGAAAAAAGACCTCAGTGTGGTTTTGTAACCAACACTAAAGTATACCCCTTCGGGAGAAGTATATATTTCTTAAACTAACTTATGACAGAAATCTAAAGGGATGTAATAAAATTCTTAGTAATGAAAAAACACAATTGAAATCTGAAATAAGTGTTCCAGATTCCACTATCAATTAAACTCAGGTTGAAGTGCGAATAATAGTATACAGGGCAAAGATAAATTTTTATTAATTATAAAAATACAAATAAGTACATTATATTCAAAAAAATTATATATTTCTTAATCCTATCCATAAAATTAATGCCGGTTTCCGGAGTTGATCACATACTATTGAATACGGACAAGATGCCATAATTAAAAATAAACACTATTCCAAAAACACCCCAACGGACTAATTTTCATTTTGCATTGTTCAAAAGTATACTCAAAATTAACCTTTGTAAACCAACAGTTTACAGTTTGATTTTATGCCATTTTTCATCATCTGTATTAGATACAAAAGTTGTAAAAAATGCTTCAGCTGATTCGGGATGTTTGGAAGAGAAACTTTCAAAATGTACCATTCCACCGCATACGTGTCCATAATTAACGTAAAGGTTGTCATCCATATCCATACCCACAGACACATCGCCAATTTCAGCATCTTCATGGGATGAATGCACAGAAAATCTGATGACCTCCTTATTGGAGCAGATGACTTTTGAACCTTCCTGAATTCTGAAATCAATTACTGAATAATCAGGCATTTGTATGAAAGTAGGCTTAATGAAAGACTCAGCATTATTATCCTGATTCATTTTCATCATTAATGCCCTGGATATGATCCATTCCGTTCTCTTCTGCTGATTGATTACATTTGGTTCCTGAATACTCCTCTTCTCTATCTTTTGTTGCAGGTGGGGTGAACCGGCATCAGGCATATTTTCATCCTGACCAATTATCCGGACGGAACAAAAAAATATAATAATGAAGTAATATACTTTCATCCTCTTACTTCAGAATTCAGGATAATAAAACTATGGTCATAAATTTATATTTATACATTCTTTAATGATACTATCGCCCAAAACGTATCTGACCATTTTTCTTAATCGAGAATGATCAGTTTCTTTTGGACGGTTTCAGATTCATTGAACGTGATTTTTACGATGTAAACGCCTTTCGGGTATGGAGTCAAATCCAGGTAAATCCGCTGTATACCGTTATTAGAATATAATGAAGGCAACAATATATTGACCAATGAAGCCCCGGCATCCAACAATTCTACCTTAACGACGGAAGGTTCACTCAGAGTGAATTCAAGGTTGGATGAGGTCCTTGCCGGATTTGGTAACAGACTTATTTCCCCGACACCATCTGTTTTCAGATAAACAACCTTGCTGAAATTGTATTTTCCATCGTAATCCAACTGTTTGACACGATAGTAATAAATCCCTTTGCCCTCCGTATTTTTATCTTCCAGAAAATAATGATTGATTTGCCCTGCATTCCCATTAGCTTTAATTTGAGCAGGTAATTCTATGAAATCAGCATCAAGTTCTGTTTTCCTTTCTACTACGTAATGACTCGCATTGACCTCTCCGGTAGTGCTCCAATTGATATGATGGTGGCCATTCTTTTTTTCCGCAGTGATGTTCAACCACTCTACAGGCAAGATACCGAAAGCAAGGCCGAGATCGATGTTCTTCAAGATCTTTCCCGATTGCAGAGGTAGGGATCTGGTAGTATTAAGACCATTACTATGATCCACATCACTGTCTTTGTCATCAGTTGTGATCCCCGGCATCGTAGGTACAAATCCGTCAGGAAGGTAAAATTTAATGTACACATTTTTCTTTTGCAAATAATCCAGTTCATATACACCTTCTGCATCCGTGATCGATTGTGCCAGCACTTCATGGGTAACTGCATCATAAGCTTCTACTCTCACATGTTGCATTTTTGACTCCTCACTCTCCTGTACCCCATTAAGATTTTCATCCACCCATACTAAATTGCCCACTATGGCCATAGGGTAATATCCGGCTCCTATATCAAGTTTGCTGCCACCTGACAATATGGAAAAGGAGTTGGTCGTGCCCTGACCATTGGCATTTGTCAGATCACTGTCTTTAAAAGGATTGCTGCCCTTGTTGGGCAATACCTGTACTAAACCTAAAGGCGGTATGATCACTTGCACATAATATTGACCCGGAGGGGCACAAAAATTATAAAAACCGTCGGATGAAGGACTGCCGGGTCTAAAACCCGTAAAGGTATAATCCCAGATAATCCATGTACCAAAATGGTTTCTCCAAAGATTTACTTTAAGTCCGTTAATTCCATTCTCTGTGGCATCATATATGTCATTTTTATTGGTGTCATACCATACCAGATCACCTATTCTCGCGCATCTATAAAAACCGGCATCTACTGAATTATTGGTTTGACCTGGGTTAACCGTAATCAACGCTGTGGTACCCGGTCCATTATATCCTCCGGCATCGCTATCTGTATTGTCATTCCCTTTGTCAGCAAATGTTGGCAGGAATTCAATAGGTGCAGTAAATTTCAAATAATATTGCCCCGCTGAGACGGAAGAAAAAGAGTACATACCATTGGCCGAGGTGGTGGTTTGATCTATCATTATATTGTTTTGATCCAATAACATCACAATCACGCCGGGAATACCGGGTTCACCGTTATTTTGCTGACCATCACCATTGATATCATGCCATACAAAATTGCCAATACCTCCAGCACCTGGATTACATGATCCTGCAGGTACGGTGATCACTCTGGTATCACATCCGGGGGTAGTCACCGTCATGATCAGATCGACACCTGATGGAATTCCAGTAACCGAATTGACTCCCAGAGTGCCGGTATTGACCCCAACTGCAGTTCCAGGCAGGGCGATAAAATTGACCATATAGGTAGGTGTATTCGGTTCGCATACCGGACCGCTGATAGTAATGGGAGAATTGGCACATGGAATCCCGCAATTGATCGGGAACGACACACTCACTCTACTTATACAGTTGCCGTTTGAAACGGTTAAAAGTAAATTTACGCCTGAAGGAATATTAATGATGCTGTTACCGCTGATATTCCCTGCACTTGGGGTCACAACCCCCAAATCTGTACTAAATGAAACAGACCATGTATTTCCGGGAGTACAGATTGGTTGTCCCGCAGTGAGTTGAGGATAGGTGCAGCCTCCTGTTGGCGGACAATTTGACGGCGACAACACCGTGAGACTTTGGCTGCAATTCAGACCATTCATTGCGGTGACCAGGATATTGGTACCGAGTGGAATATTCACTATACTACTTCCGGATATAACTCCGGTACTTGAAATGACATTTGCCACGTTGCTGTAATATAATACACTATAGGTATTATTTAAAGGATTGCACACCGGTCTACCCACTGTTAGCGTAGGTCTTTGGCATACAGGACAATCACCTGCAGGCACCACTACCACTCTTGTATCACATCCCGGTGTCGTAATAGTTAAAGTCAGATTTGTTCCGGATGGAATATCTGTCACACTGCTTAAACCCAGGGTACCGGCACTGGCAAGTACTATTGTACCCGGAGCTGAAATGAAGTGAACACTATATGTGCCTGCACCGTTTGTATTGCATACAGGTCCGCTGATGGTAATGGGTGAATTGGCACATGGCACACCACAATTGACAGGTGCTGTCACATTAACCCTGCTGATGCAGGAACCGTTGGTAGCTGTGACCGTAATATTGGTTCCGATGGGAATGTTTATGATACTATTTGCGCTTATGACACCTGCAGTTGTACTTACCACACCCAAATCATTACTGAATGATACCGTATAAGAAGTCAGATTGCATAATGGCTGACCGACTGTCAGTTGTGGTAATAAACATCCAGACCCCGGGCATGATGCCGGTGATAGTACCGTGAGACTCTGATTGCAATTCAATCCGTTGGCAGCTGTAATGATGACATTAGTGCCTATTGGAATACCTGTGACTTTGCTACCGGCTATTATCCCGATGCTGGTGGAGATATCCGGCACATTGCTGTAATAAGTGACGCTATAAGTAGCATTTCCCTGATCGCATACAGGGATACCTACCGTAAGTGTAGGTTTCTGACACAAAAATTCTATACCTGCTACATCATGATCGTCTTCATCCTGACCTATATTTCTGTTACCAAGAATATTATTGTCATCGGCACTTCCGGGCTGTACCTGATTGTCATTACCCGGAATGTCGTCCGGCACACTGTCTGCATCATCATTCCTGTTATTATTCAGTGTATCCTGCGCTGCTGAAACTTCCGCATAGTTTAAATATGCACCGGGCAGTATGCTGGTTTTGACCTTCAAGGTGAGCTGAATGGTAGTATTCTGTCCCGGTAATAAGATAGCAGGAATGCCTCTTTTGATGAGAGGCGATACACCCATCCAACCTGCATTAGCGCCTCCCGGAAAATAATCGAAACCTGAAGGAATATAATCAGCTATAACAATATTTTTGGCGGGTACATTTCCCTGATTGTATACTTGTATTTCAAAAGTGACATCGTCCCCGACCTGAAAATATGTCCCGGGTGTTATGACTCTTTTTTGTAGAGCCAGATCAAAAAGTTGTATTTTGTGAGGGTCGTGATCATCTTCATCGGTGGCTGCTACCGCGTCACCGGGAACACCTGTTGCATCCCCATTGATGACTCCATCCGAAGTACTGTTCGGGCGACCACCTGCGTCATTCCCGTTTACATTATCAGATGCGCTGTCTATATCTGCCGGTGGGCCCGGGGTGTTTGGATCGGTATCATTTGCTCCGGATATTTCCGCATAATTGGTCCAGGCATCATTCAGATTGGCATACCACTGGATTGGTCTCAAATCCAGCTTGATCGTGTCACTTTGTCCGGGAAGCAGTACCTTTGTATAAGTCATATTGGCTTTATTCGTCATTGGATTGTAAATCCATCCCCTTAATGTGTTTTTTGGAGTTGACAAATATTGCAGCGCAACCGGTAGGTAATCTGTGACATTAATATTTGTTGCCGGTACAGAACCTTGATTCACAATAGTCATCACATATTCCACATCCTGCAAATAACTAAATGAACTTAGCGCTGATCCCTGCGTTTTGGTGAGTGCCAGATCAAATATGGCCACACCGGCAGGGTCGTGATCGTCTTCATCTTCACCGGCAGATATACCACCGCCTGAGACATTATTATCATCTGCACTTCCGGGCAACACATTATTCTCCGCCAGTCCGTTGCTCCCGGGAGAACTGTCTGAATCAAATACCGGACCCCCAAATACATCCGCGGCACCTCCTATTTCTGCATAGTTTACCCAGATTCTTTCTCCTCCGTTTGTACTTATCAACTGTAGCTGAATCTGAATGGTCACTGAATTGCCAGGTAATAACGGTCCTGGGATAGTTTGACTCAAAATAGGCACTGCTCCACTCCACTGCGGATTTAAAAGCGGATTATAAATATACCCTCCACCTACCATAAGGTAATCTCTGATTAAAATATTATACAATGCCTGATTGCCCTGATTAGATACCGTAATGTTAAAAGTAAGGATATCACCGTAATTATAAGGTGGCAAAGTGGACAATGTCTTTATAAGTGCCAGATCAAAAATCTGGGCAGAAGCAGTATCCGTGTTATTTAATATATTGGAGTCTGAAGTTGTAATATTATTGCCCGATGTATCTTCTATCCGTGTGATTTGAGCCGTATTCATCCAGGCATCCGTTTGTACACAGGCATTTATGATGAGATCAATTGATATTATAATACTTTGAGTAGGATTTATAGTGGAAGTGATCGTGGTGACCCTGTTATTTCCTGAAGGATTCCAGATCTGACTGCCACCGGAGTAAGTATAACCACATGGTATTAGGTCTATGATGTCAATATTTGTAACCGGTACAGAACCCAGATTGGTTACTTCCACGTTAAAACTCAACTGATTGCCATAAAGAAATGGCCCCGGAGAGATCAATGTTTTTTTTATGGATACGTCAACCTGGGAAAAAGTAAAACAAGGTAAAGCGAAAAGAAAAAATAGTAATTTTAACGATTTCATGATGCCTGAATTTATCTATAATAAGTAAAAAATTAGGAATCATCATTCTCTTTTGCCAAATAATATTTCTATCCGGTAGGTTACGAGCGACAAATATATAAATAATGTTAATAATATATAATAAAAGCAAACTTTTTTTTTGACATCGACCCTTTTCTGTTAAAACCATATGAACCTATCATTTCTAAATAAACCATTCATATTCCATTTTCATTGTAGATTTTCCATTCTAAAAAACTAAAAAATAAAATAGCCCGATGTAAACTAATGCTTCCATCGGGCTATTGAAGTTTTATCAAAATTAGAGTAGTATAAACTTTTATTGTTTGATTAACTGACCCCTTATTTCACCACCAGGGTATGCAACAGTATGCAGATTCACATAATACAAACCTGCATTCAGATCAGATTCCTGTGTAGCGTCCAAAGCGACACTGGTAAAATTTATAGGAGAGGCAATCGTCAAAAATGGGAAAACAACTCCGCCACTAACTCCAACAGCCCCTTTATGTATATGGCCTGCTGTTATGCCCTCCAGATTGTGTGTTACCACTAAAGTAAATACATTAGTAGTGGTATTTAAGGTCAGCGTAGCTGTTCCGGTGGCAGGAGAGGAATTAGACGGCACTTCACTGGTACCATTTAATGTAGCTTTATACGTATCGGTGTTATCATCGTCATCGTCTTTACCGCATGAAATCATGCTCAAAACAATAAATAACATGGTTGAAAATCGAATTAATAATTTCATAAGATTAAAATTTAAAGATTAAATAATATACCAACGAATATTGATACCCGAAGATGTGACAAAGATAAGAGTCTTAAAGTTTTGAACTGTTACACAATTCCAAGATGTCTTTACATGATTCTCCTGTTTTTTGTTTTTTTTTTTCTGATATTTAGAACTTTTGGACTCTGATAAAGATTAGGCGTATGACTATCTCTAATTAAGTAATTTTGTCTTAAGAAAAAACAATTTGTCCTTCGGATTGTACATATGGCTATCAAAAAACAATAAAGTTAAAACATGAAACAACTTTTTATTTCGATCATTATAACTGTTTTTTTACCCTTATTTTTATTGGCTCAATCCGGCATCATCAAAGGAACAGTCAAGGACAAATTGACTAATGATCCCATCATCGGTGCCAATATTGTATTGGTAAGTACTGAGTCAGGCACATCTACAGATATGGATGGAAATTATAAAATAGAAGGATTAAAGCCCGGAATGTATAATATTCAGGTCAGTTATCTGGGCTATGAAACCATCTCACAGTTTGAGATTGAGATACAAGGTATCAGGCCTACCATACTTAACTTTGAACTGTCAGAAAATGCAAAGCATCTGGATGAAGTAGTAGTAAAAGCTGCTTCATTCAAAAAAACAGCTGAAAGTCCTGTGTCACTGAGGACCATCGGTGTCTCAGAAATCAAAAGAAATCCCGGAGGTAATCGGGATATTTCAAGGGTGATACAGTCATTACCGGGTGTCACTTCAACAGCTTCATTTCGGAACGACCTCATCATTCGTGGTGGGGCTCCCAATGAGAATCGATTTTTTGTAGATGATGTAGAAGTGCCTGTCATCAATCATTTTGCTACACAAGGTTCGTCTGGTGGTCCTGCAGGTATCATCAATGTCGACTTCATTCGCGAGGTGGACTTCTATAGTGGAGCTTTCCCGGTAAGTAGAGGGAATACCTTAAGTTCAGTATTCAATTTTAAATTTAAAGATGGAAGGGATGATCGTATAGGAGCTACCCTGACTGCAGGAGCGACAGATATCGGTATCACACTGGATGGCCCTATAGGTGACAAAAGTACTTTTCTGGTATCAGCAAGGAGATCTTACCTGCAGTTTTTGTTTAAAGCCATCGGACTTCCTTTTTTGCCTACTTACAATGACTTCAATGCTAAGTATAAGTATAAGATCGATAAAAAGAATGAAGTCACTTTCATAGGTCTGGGTGCGATAGACGATTTTTCACTTAATAGTGAGGCTAATGATACAGAATCCAAACAGTATTTATTAGACCGGCTTCCTGTGAATACACAGTGGAATTATACCAATGGACTGGTGTATAAGCATTATGGAGATAAAGGATTTACCAGTTTTATCATCAGCCGCAATATGCTGAACAACGAAGCAGTTAAATACTTAAACAATGAAATAAATAATCCTGCAAATCTTATCCTGAACTATAAATCGCAGGAAATTGAAAA
>JACMLK010000472.1 GCA_014379665.1 Saprospiraceae bacterium
TGCAGGAATCCCGGACGTCCGGGCGTTGAAATGCTATGAAGCTTTTATTATCATCAAGCATAGCTACAAGGATTGGGATGGAGCCGATCATGTCATTGATACACCTTTCTTTTTTGATTTGATTCCAGTCGAATGCTTTTGATTTTCCACCTACCTTGATGCCCACCACCCATGATTTGTCTTTCCAGGATGATGTATCTGTTTTGGTGAGTTTGCTTTTTCCTACGGTTTCATACACGCTCATACTATCATACCTTTCCTGAAATTCCGGGTCAGCCTGAAATACCTTACTATTTGGGTACAGAACAAACCACTGGCCCAATGTCATCTGGCTGCATAATAATTCCGGCAGCATTTCACCTTTTAATTTGCCGGCAACTGCTTCACCTGTGGCTTGTCGCCACCAGCTTCCTGTTGTTTTATCTTCAAACATAGCGTTGAAATGATCCATACCCACCAGTCTGAATGTTTCATATTTACCATTTACCATTGGTTCGTAAATCCGGCCTGTCCGACATACGGTACAATAGGTGACCATGATAGGAGTATTACCCAGACTATCCAATACCTGATGATGGTAGCCAATATACTGAATCGGGTACGCTTTTGCAATTCCGTTTTTTTCTACTCCAATGACCAACCTGCTGCTATCTACTTTATTTTCTGCACTGTTTTTTGTCATTACAACATCAGGTTGATAGAACATTGCATCAGCCGCTAACACATAATTACACATGTATATTATTATAGCCACAACGGATGTTGCCAACAGGGGCAACCATTTTTTATTCCATGTGGATAAAACAAAACATAGCATAGCTAAAGTGCCAAAACAAATCCTGAATACCCAATTCCAGCTATGTAAGAAATATGCCAGATCCAATGAATTTATTTCCTGACCGGACATAGGCATAATGAAAAAAACATTTGCAGTTTCAAATATCAACAGAAACGCAAGACTGGTATAGAATAATATTTTTGTCATTTTATCTTATTTATGTTTTTTATTGTGGAGATGAATTTGCATAACCGGTTTCTTCGGCTATTTTTTTGGCACGAAACTCATACATTTCAGGGTCATCAGGTGCAAAAGTGCCTAATCCATCTACGTATCGGTTAAACATACAAAAAGCTGCAGCTATTAAGACGGTATCATGAATTTCAATATCTGATGCACCTTCATTTTTTGCGAAACTAATTTCTTTTTCAGTTACAAATTTTCCACCCAACTGCACACAACCCGCTATACTGAGCAGTGCTTTCATTCTATTTGAAATATCAGCTTCCTTAAATTTTTGTTTTACATTTACAACAGTATCTTCACCCAGATAATAAGCTGCAACCGCACCGTGAATGCTTTGACAAAAAGCACAATCATTAAGCGAGGATACATAGGCCGCTATCAATTCCCGTTCACCTTTATTCAAGCCTTCGTCATTTCTTAATAAAACTTCTGCCAATGCGTTGAGGGGAACAGCAGTCTCCGGTCTAAAGTCCATCAAACATCTTATGCCGGGTAAGTCTTCATTTATTTTAATATGGGCCATTAGTTTACTTTTTTTAAAATATGGAGTATGTTTAAAATTCTCTACTTTGTCCGCAAGTCATTAATATCCATGTTCTGCTATCATTTTTGCCCGTTCTTTATAGGTTTCTTTAGTATCATTTGATGTCAATCCCAGGCCATCTATATATCTGTTAAAAAAACAAAACATCGATGCTATCAATACAGTATCGTGAATTTCCAGATCTGAGATATTATTTTCCCGGGCTGTTTTTATTTGGACTTCAGACACGTGTTTTCCTCCTTTTTGAACACTTTCGGCAATAGCTAACAGGGATTGCAATCGAGGTGTGAGACTATTTTTTGTATAATTTTCTTTAATTTGGGATATAAGCTCAGGTGTATCTTTGTAAAAACACTGTGCCACTTCGCCATGTATTGTATGACAATTTGTACAATCATTCAAATAAGATACATACGTTGCAATCAATTCTCTTTCACCGAGGCTCAAACCCTGATTGCTCCTCATGACCACTTTCATCAATGCAAGTAACGGAGGGGCAATAATTGGTCTGTAAGCTAATAAACTTCTCATTCCCGGTATGCTGTTATCTAATGTGATATATGCCATAATTTATATTGTAGGTGAAGGAGCGATATAGCCAAATTCTCCCATTCTTGCCCCCATTTGCCCGTACAGGACCGGGTCAGCAGGAGTCATGGTGGCCAGACCATCTACATATCTGTTGAACATACAAAAAGTAGCCGCTATCAAAACAGTATCATGAATGTCCCTATCATTTGCTCCATGCTTACGAGCATTGGCTACATCTTCATCACCTACCAATCGCGCGTCTTGCTGTACTTTACCTGCTATAGATAGCAGACATTTTAATTTTTCAGAAATGGGAGCGTTTTGATAGTCTGTCAACACCAAATCTATCATTTGAGTATCATTATGAAATAAATACCCGGCGGCGGCTGCATGACTTTGGGTGCAAAATGTACATTCATTTTTTGACGAAACGAAGGTCGCTATCAATTCTCTTTCTCCCTGGCTAAGTGGCGAATCATCCCTTAGTAATACCTGAGCCAATTTGTATAATTCTTTGCCTGTATCCGGCCTGAATAATGCCAAACTTCGAATGCCCGGAACATCTTTCTCTAGATTTATATATGCCATTATTTAAATTTTAATATTTAATTGCTAATTTTTCAGGACTTCTGTAAGCCAAAACAAAGGCTACAAAAAACAAAAGTGAGAAAGAAAGTAAGGCTGGTGCAAAACCGCCAAAAAAAGTGACCAAAGACCCAACAAAAAAAACAGCCGAAGCAGTAAATAATCTACCAATATTGAAAGAAAAGCCTACCGCAGTAGCCCTTATTTGTGTGGGGAATAATGCCGGAATATAGCTCGAAAGTGCACCCTGACTTAAACCAAAGAACAAGGATAAAAAAACAATTTCTACATAGATTATTTTAGTAAAAGTGTTGTTAGTAGTAAATAATAATCCACACATGGTGATTAATCCAAGAAAAGTGATCATTAATGTTTTACGATTTCCCACTTCTTTTACCAAAAATCCTGAAAAAATACCACCGATAATGCCACCTACGCCTAATAACATCATAGAAATACCTCTTTCCTTATTTCCATCCAGGCCGGAAGGCAAAATGGTCTGAACCCATGTCGGCAACCAGGAAAAAATACCCCAAAGCCCTATTAAAACGGCCCCAAATATTAATGAACCGTGTATAAGGTTTATTCTATATTGAGGTAAAAAGATGGCGCTATATCTTACACTTTTAGTTTTATCAACATCCCGCCATTTTGACGATTCATCCAGTAATAGCCAGATCAATATGGCATCAATTATGGGTATAATTGCAAGCCAAAAACAAGACCTCCAATTGGTGACATTTGACGTGATAAGCCCTGTAGTTACTATTCCTACAGGAAAAGCTATGGCCAAAATGCCCAAAATAACAGGTTTGCTTTTTTCTGCCCAAATTTCTGAGATATACACTGTGGCAAGAAGCAGGATACCACCAACTCCAAATCCACTTAGAAATCTGAAAATTAAGAGTACATACCAATCAGGCACAAAAGCAGTTAGCAAGGTGAAGACTCCGGCTAGCATTGTGGCAAATCCCAAAACACTTTTTCTACCCAGTCTGTCACTAAATATCCCAAACAATAATCCACCCGTCATCCACCCAAAAAGATATGAAGCGTTTATATAGGCACCAATATCGCCCAACTCTTCCTGAGAAACATCTCTTTGTAACAACTCTGAGATCACTTGAGGTAAATAAGCTGATAGCAATGTTGATGCCGTGCCACTGAATATGTATCCGATAGCGCATAAAATAAAGGCAAGCCAATGTTTAGCTGTTATTTTCAGATTTTTTTACTATTTATTGAATGCTTCATCAAAATTGAAACTAACATAATATAACCCCCCCACAGCTGGTGAACCATATGCCTGGACAACATACTTATTAGTTAAATTTGCTGCACCCAATTTTATTATGGTTTTTACACCAGGAATACTATAGCTTATTTGAGCATCCAACAGACTGTAAGCATTGATTTTACCAGGGTTCAAACCATTAAAAGTTCCATACCAATCAAATGAGTCCTGCCAATGCCATGCTACACTAAATCCTAATCTTTCGGTAAGGTTTGCATTACTTAATACAAGATTTGTCTTCCAGGTCGGTGTGTTGAAGGCAGGTATATTGCTTGGGTTTGCATCCAGTAGATTGAAATCACTCCAGGTGGCATTGGCATGAATTCTATAATTTTTTGGCATAAGGTAAGACAAACCCGCACTAACGCCCTGAATAGAAACCTTGTCTGCGGCATTAGTATAAAGTTGGTAAGCCTGCACTTGTCCTCCCAGAATTTCCCCCGCTGCCGCAGGATTTAAGCTGTCATCAGGCAGTAAAATATTATTGGTCGGTGCAATGACCACTGTATTAATTAAGAAATCTGTATATTGACTGTTATAATATCCGATGTCAAACAGTACTTTTTGATTGATCAGACCTTTGTATCCGATTTCAAAACTTTTTACTTTTTCCGGCTGTATAAATGGCACGTCTGACTTTTGAAGTTTACTTATATTATTCGCTACGGCAGTAGGGAAAGGTACACCCTGACCTAACTGTGCACCGGCTGCAGCTCCAAAAGCACCTACAGAAGCAGCAGTGTATGAATTGGTATATGCATTGAGTCCATCAGAATTAGAAGGTGCTCCACCGAGGATAATGATAGGTCCTACATTTAATTTAATATATTGGTCACCTATAGTCGGATTTCTGAATCCCGTTTGGTATGAAGCTCTGAAATGATGGTTTTCATTTGGTGAAAGCACCATAGATGCCCTGGGCGTAAATCTTCCGTCAAAATTTTCGTTTTTATCATATCTCCCGGAAAGAACCAGTTTTAATTTTTCATCCCAAACTGACTTTGAAGCCTGAATAAATGCTCCATACTCGTCATTGGTTAGATTTTTGTCCTTGTCGTCAAATAAAGTTCCTTGTGTGTTGAGTATATATCTTCTGATGTTTCCACCTATTTGTACATTGACGATTTTATTGAGATGATTACTTATATCATACATCCCTTCTATATGTCGTAATCCGCATTTGCTGAAAATACCGGCCCCCTGCAATCCTTGTGTCTGGATAAGCTTTTCTTTTTCAACATTAAAAGCATCACTATCAGGTACCAAACGACCCTGGTCGGCAAAAGAGCGGGCACTGGCATGATTACTTGCAGATACGCCACTGATTGTTCCGGTAAAAGCGGCATTATATCTTTCAAACCAGGTAGCATCAGCAAGATTAGGTGCTACTGTATTGCCATTCAGGTCTTTTACCCATGTTCTGTTTATAAGTTGACCAAGTGATCTGCTGTTATAAGAATCTTCAGAATTTTCCTGATTTGAGTATGCTTTGATATAAAATGATTTGCCTCTTAGCTCTATCCTATTTTGGATCAAAGTAAAATTATTGATAATGAATCTGCTACTTCCAGTATATTGTGCCCGGGCCGCAGTATAGTTTGCCTGATATATCAATTCCAGATTGTTGGTTAGTTTGTAATGTAGCGCACCATTGAGTTTTGTATTGTACACGCCATATTGGGCTAAATCTCTTTCTTCATATCCGGTTCGTGATATCCTCCCTATACCTGACAGTGTTTTTGCTACTTCATCGCCATAAATATTGAGCGAATTTTTTCCTGGATTTTCAGGTCCTCGATTTGCCGCCGGGGTATTCGGGTCGATATCTGTATAATCATTGGCATACCAATCAGTCCCTGTCATGTGCGCCACATTTATTTTGAAAGCAAATTTATCATTGAATGATTTGGCATATCTCACACCTATATCAAGAAATGGCTTGGCTCCATAATCTGTACCATCACCCAAGTGATTTACCCCTACCTTGGTTTGGACAGACAATCCCTGGAAGTCAAAAGGATTTTTAGTATTTGTCTGCAACATCCCGTTAAATGCGACCGGTCCATATAAAGCTGAAGCCGCACCTGGTATGAGCTCTACACTTCTTACATCCAGATCATGCGGACCAAACAAATTCCCCATGGCAAATCCCAGACCCGCTGATTGATTATCTACCCCA
>JACMLK010000053.1 GCA_014379665.1 Saprospiraceae bacterium
AATGACAATGTGGTATTAGCCATCAACAGTAAGGCCAATCTATTAAAAAGAGTAAATTTGGATGTAGAAATTGCTATGAGTGGATTTACAAAAAATGCGCTTGATCCTGCAGTTCCTGAAAATGTGTTTAAAATACAAAATTTCGCAATGACACAGCGAACTTCTACCGTTTACAGGAAAGCCATTAATGCCGGTGTTAATTTCGATGGAAATCTTTTTAGTCTTGGCCTGGGTTACAAGCGAATAGAACCTGAGTACAGGTCACTTGGTACTTATTTTTTCAACAATGATCTGGAAAATTTTACGGCTAATCTTGGGTTCAGTCTATTTAAAAAGAAAATTCAAATCAATGGGACAGGTGGTATCCAAAAAAACAACTTATTTGGAAACAAAGGTACACAGCTCAATAGAACAATTTCTTCGTTAAATATCATCTATAATCATGAAGCACTGAACATCGGATTGATATACTCCAATTATGCTTCCGATGTAAGCTATGTACTAAACCAGGAATTGGATAGTTTAAATACCATCATTGTAACCAAAAATGCAAGTTTAAATACTTCCTATGCCATCGGAGAAAGCAAAAATGCAAAGCATGTATTTTCAATCAATCTTTCATTACAAAGTGTTACCGATGATATTGAAGACTTCAATCGCAGCTCGGAATCTCAAATGATCAATGGAATATTTTCCTACAGATTTTTACCAAAAGATACTGGATGGAAATACCATGCTATGATAAATTACAATCAGAATGAATTAAGAAATATATTTATTAAAAGGACTGGCCTTGGTTTCGGTCTGGAAAGATCTTTAATGAAAGATAAATTATCAATTCAACTAAATTCCAATTTTTATATTTCAACCGGTGAAAACATCAATAATAAAACATTGAATGTTCGTTTGGGTTTGCCGTTTATCATCAATAAAAAACATAGAATCGATTTTGGAGCAATATATCTGAACAGAATAAATTCAAATAAAAACCCTGACAATGACTTTCAGGAGTTCACTTCTATTTTGAATTATATCTATAGCTTCTGAATGCATAAAGATAAAACATGGCCAGGATAAAGTTTTTGACAAATATTTCCGCAACAATTAATGTACTGCTGTTAATGCTGTTTTTGGCGGCATCAATCAGGGTAAAAGCTCAAACCTATCCGGTTCAGATAAATGGAATGATGGTTGGTCCCAATAGCCTGAATCTTTCAGATTACAGCTCCTTAAAATCTCAGGACCTTATGTTTTTTATAACACTTAATGATCCTGTTGAAACAACAAGATTGGTCAGGCTGAGATTTTCAATTACCAACAATGGTCAGGAAATCATAGCGAGCAACCCCAATTATAGTCCTTTTCCTATTACCTTAGAAAAAGATATTCCGTTAATATTAGACGGAAACGATTTAGCAGGATATATAAATACAATTAATCTTGTAGGCTTTGATGAACAGCAAGCAGGAGGACTCATTCCCGAAGGATACAATGGATTTTGTCTGGAGGTGATCGATGTCGAAAGAAATGTGGTCATATCAAATAAGTTTTGTTCTTATGGGTATTTTGAACTTTCAGATCCACCTCTCATCAACACACCAATCTGTGGTGAACCAATCATTTGGAGTGAAACGCAAAACATCATGTTCAATTGGTTGCCTCAGCATTTCTCATCATCAAATCCTCCAACATTTGTAGAGTATCAATTTAAATTGGTTGAACTTTTACCGGATCAGAATCCCAATGATGCATTTGAATTTTCGCCACTGATATTTGAGACCACCACATCTGCTACTACCTTATTTTATTTAGAAGATGCGCCTTTATTAGAGCCCGGAAAGGTCTATGCATGGAGTGTGAGAGCCTTTGATAGTCAGGGTTTGAATCTTTTCAATAACAATGGCTATAGTCAGATATGTGCCTTTTCTATTCTGGAAAATGTTAATAATGAAAATGAAGAACCACAAGGTAATTGTCAAAATGGTCAATGTGATTGGTCCGGTGATCTTTCGTTGTCACCTTTGACATCTGTGTTATCTATAGGTGACAAAATTAATGTCGGATACTTCACTATGGAAATTACTGATGTTCAATATTCCAATGAATTTTATACCGGCGCGGGTAACATATATCTTCCTTTCCTTTTCAGCAAGTTAAAAGTCAGTTACAATAATCTTCAAATCAATGAAGACCGGAGAGTTTTTGCCGGTCAGGTATACAGCGTAAATCCTGAAAATAATTCATTAATTCCCGCACTATTTAATATTCAAAATCCTGCATCTTACACTGATGATGGAATTGATATAGTAACTTCTTTCACCGACCAGACAGCAAGTGCTTTGGATCAATATATTGGTGATCCTTCTGCCAACCTGGTATCTGCCTTAGCAAACATTCCGGAACAAAGCGCTATTCCAATCACAGTACCTATAGGTATGGATATGTCAACAACTAATAATCAGTCTTCATTCACTATTATAGTGACCGGTGTCAAATTCGACGCCACTAAAGCTACATTAAATGCGGTGATGACCACCAGAATGAATGAAAATAGTCCCTGGATAAAATTCGGAGTAAAAGATTTTTGTGTTCAACCTCAAGGTTTGGCACAATCCGGAATTGCGAAAATGAATTTATTATCTGATTTCGATATGAGTTTTAATGGAATGCCAGTTACATTTCTGGGTTATTCTCCGGATTCAGAAGGCAGTTATGTGTCATGGAATTGTGACGGATTTGAAGAATTTTTCATTGATGGTCAATATAGGTTTGATAATAACAAATTTAAAAATGTATCCAACATCAATAGTCCTTTAATAGCATCATTCACTACTTCTACAAAACATTTTGATGACATCATCATAGAAATTAATGCTTTGGATGAATTTTCTATTGTTGGCGCAGATGATTTTTCGTTTAATATCGATAAAACAAAGATAGATCTTTCTGTTGCACGAAATATCACCGGCATTCAATTTCCTGATGATGATGCTTACAAAAATACAAATGCGTCATGGACAGGTTTTTATATCGAAGACATCAATCTAACCATCCCGCAGGAATTGCAACTGGGAGGCACCAATACCAGCATTTTCGGACATAACCTCATCATTGACAATTTAGGAGCCTCGGGGGTAGTCGGGGTGAATAATTTTTTATCCACAAAACCAAGTGCCTTGGGTGATTGGGCGTTTACTGTCGATAATCTTGGGGTCACCTTCCTGAAAAATAAATTCACTAAGGCTACTGTAGATGGCACTATGGGTGTGCCATTGATCGATGATGATTTCAATTATTTCGGAGAGATCATGCCATTACCCGATTCTGATATCTGGCGCCTGACCATTGGACCCGACGGAGAACAGACGTTAAACATCAACGCCCTGAAGACCGGTATCACCATCAGGGAAGAGAGTATCATCACATTGGACATGGATCCTAATG
>JACMLK010000473.1 GCA_014379665.1 Saprospiraceae bacterium
CGGAACTTTTCGAACCATGAACGAAAAATGGCGCATTGAGGCACACAAACTAATCATAAAAATATCTGAAGAAACAGCTAAAGCTTACGGAGTAGAATGCAGGATTAAGATCGTCAATGGGTATCCATGTCTTTATAATGAACCAGAGTTAACTTCTGCCATTATAAATAAAATGAAGTTATATCTTGGCAATGAAAATGTAGTTGAACTTCCCATTCGCATGACATCTGAGGATTTTGCCTATTATTCACAGATTATTCCAGCTTGTTTTTACAGATTAGGAACCGGAAATATACAAAAGGGTATTACTTCTCCAGTACATACCTCAACTTTTGATATTGATGAAAATGCCCTGGAAACGGGTATGGGACTTATGGCCTGGCTAGCTTATAATGGAAATACAAATTAAAAAAAATATCTAAAATTTCTTAATGATTACTAAAGATAGATCTTAAAGTGAAATTATCTTTTGAGTGTTTTACAAAATGTCAAATCCATCTTTCCTTTTTTGCCAATTCAAGGGCATCTGCTTTACTATGTACTTCCAGTTTGAAATAGATATTTTTAATATGTGTTCTTATGGTTTCTTTATCTACATACAATTCGTCAGCGATAGAGGAATAACTTTTACCTTTAGACAGTAATGATAACACTTCCATTTCACGTTTTGAAAGTGGGGAGTTTTGATTTCTTTGGAATGATGCTACGACCATTCTGGCAATACAGGTACTCATGGGTGCACCCCCATGTATGATTTCAAAAATGGCATCCTTTAGTCTGTCTGTTGGCAAATTTTTAGTTAGATATCCCCCGGCTCCTGCACAAAGGGCGTCAAATACCAGTTTGTCATTTTCATACACGGTCACCACTATGATCTGGATTCTTGGGTACTTTTTTTTAATTAATAAAATACCATCTATTCCATTCATCCCGGGAAGTTCGATATCCATTAATACAACACCGGGTTTATCAAATTCAAGATTCATAAAGAAATCTTCACAATTACTATAGGTATTAATCACCTGGAAATGTTTCACTTCCTGAAGAATTTCTTTGAACCCATTTCTAATGACATGGTCATCTTCAACGATACAAATCCGAATCAATTTACCATCAAATATTTGCAGATTCATTATGTTTAAGATTAAGTTGTAAAAGAATTTTTGTCCCTTTCTCGGGTCTTAAAATAGATAATTTACCCCCATTTTTTATGGCCCTTGTCTTCATATTGGTAATTCCATTACCAATATTTGATACATTTGGAGTGCCTTTGCCATTGTCCTTCCAGGTAATTTCGAACGACTGATTTTCTATATTAACTGATAATTCAGCTACAGTCGCTTCCGCGTGTTTAAGTGTATTTGTTATGGCTTCCTTCATAATCATGACTACATGTCTGTTCACACCAGGTTTCAGCTGATAATTTTTCAAATTTTCATTGATACCATAAGCATTAAAATTAAGACCGGAACTGGACATGGCATCTTCGGCAAAATCTTTTATTCTCACTAGTGTCTCCCAAAGATTATCACTCTCCGGATTAAGAGCCCATATAAAATCTTTTGTCCCGTTATATAATCTGGTGGAATTCTCTATGATCTTTTTTAACAAGGTTTTTGCTTCGTAGGTATTATTCTGATCCAATTTGGATTCGGCCAACTTGGACAGAATACTTATTCTCGTCAGGGTATTACCAAAGTCATCATGCATATCCTGAGCGGCAATTTTTCTTACTCTTTCATTCTCTTCCAATCTGATTTTTTCAATCATCAGTTTTCTCCTGATATGATTTTTGAAAAGAATATAACCTATTACCATACAAAGAAATAGACATGAAAATAAAAACCAGGATTGCCTCCACACTGGCGCTTCGACTATGATTGGGATTGAAATTATATCGGTTTCATTCCAGACTCCATCACTATTGGCTGCTTTTATTTCTAAGATGTGGTTACCTGATGGTAAATTGAGTAAGCTGATGACCCTTTCATTTTCATTCTGAATCCATTCGTTATGAAGACCGGCGATCTTATAGGCGTATTGATTTTTTGGAGGATTGGTAAAGTCTATCGCTGCGAGCTTCAACCTAAGGAATTTCTCATTATGTGTCATTTTCAATGGAAACTTTTCTGATATAGATGAAAGATTCAATTCCTGATCCATGACTTTGATACTTTTCAAAATAAGTTTAGTCAGGTGTTTATTTGGTAACAACTGAGCAGGATTAAAACTTATTAATAACTCAAGTCCTCCAAAATAAAGATGGCCATTTTCATCCTTGTAAGCGGCACCCGAATTAAATTCTTCCCTGATAAGGCCTTCGTTTGCTCTAAAATTCCTGATAGTATTATCCTTTAGATTAATTTTAACTAATCCATGATTGCAACTAATCCAGATACTTTTGTCATTGGCTTCGAGAATACCATAGACGAAAGAATTGGGTAGTCCGTCTTTATCTGTAAAATGATCAAAACAAAATTCATCATTTTTGATAGTCAGTTTACTCAGACCTTTGGTAGTACAAAGCCAGATATTTCCTTCAGAATCACAAAATATATCCACGATTGTATTATCCATCATGCCATTTGGATGGCTTATATCATGTCTGAAGACTTTTACCGTATGATCTTTCATACGCATAAGACCCTCTGATGTAGACAACCAGAATCCATTATGAAAATCCTCTTCAATATCTGAAATAATTATTTTTTTGGGATCAATAAAAGAAGGTGAGATTATATGGGTAAAATCTTTAAACGTTTTTCCATTTACCAGAGCAAATAATCCTTTATTTGTACAAAACCATAAATTCCCGTTACGGTCTTCTTTTATTTTTATTATTTTCAGATTATAGTTATCTATGTCAGGAAATCTGAAAGTCCTGAATTCTTTTTTTCCTTTTTGCAGATAATACAATCCTAAATCGGACCCCGCCCATACTGTACCGTGACTATCTTTACATAAGGTAAAAAAACCTTCTTCCTGTTTATATGATTGTGTTTTAACTCTGTCTACCTTTTGGGTTGTCAGGTTTTGTTTATATAATCCTTTGGAAGTGCCGGCCCAAAGAAAATTTTCATCTTTCAGTATAGCAAAATAAAACGAAGCAGACTGGTCACTTTTTATAAAGTAATATTCATAATGCTTAAACACATTTTTTGAACGGGAGTATTTGTACAGTCCCTTTTCGCCTGTACCTATCCACACTATGTCTTCATGTTGATCATCACCTTCATATATACACATGATCATAGTGTTTCTCAAAAACATGTTGGCATTGTCAGCATTGACATTTGCTGACGGAGAAAGTCTTCCATTAAACCCAATGGTAAAAGTCTCCACACCTTTTTCAAAAGAACCAAGCCATAAATCACCTGACTGGTCAATGTAAAGAGAAGTCCATATATTATCACTCTTTGAATATTCAGGTAGATAGATTGTGTCTGTACGTGTATTTAGAAACAATAAAGTTCCTGATGCCGTGATCCAAAGGTTGTCATATTTATCTATTGCCATTTGCCAGGGAATAAAAGCAGATAAATGATCGTTTTTTATTTTTTTTAAAAGCTTAATTTCATTTGAATCCACATATAGTTTAAATATGCCATCAGTAGAAGCCGCCCAAAGATTTCCTTTGGAATCTGATATTATGGTTTTTATTTTTCCGGAAATGTCAGAAGTGATATCCCTTATAGTGTGGTTTTTTTCATCTTTAATGTGGATGATGTATAACTTATCTGAGGAAGAAACAGCTATATTATTTTCGTTCAAAGCGACAATATGCGTTATGTTTTTGCCTTCCCCACACAATGGCGGGATATTGAAAAGCCATAAACCATTGGAAGTCAAAATGTCCAGCCCATTTTTTGTACCTACCCAAATCCTTCCGGTTTTATTTTCATAAAGACAATTAATCTGATCTGAAGAAAGGCTTTTGGCATTGAATGGCTCATTTTTTACATGAATAAATTCATAGCCGTCATAATAATTCAAACCATCGCTTGTGCCAATCCACATTTTGCCGGATCTATCCTGAAGAAGACATCTGACACTATTCTGGCTGAGCCCCTGTTCAGGTCCGACATGGTCAGACATCGGCATTTGTGCATCAACATAGGTTGTAAAGATGATGTACCATAAAATGAGAATTCTGACTTTCATAATGCGCAAATTTACCTGACTCCGTGCTTGAATCAATCACCCAATTTGGGTGATTAAAGGCTGAGTTCTATTAAAGTTTTGTTAAATCGGGTTGTCTTAGTTCGAAACAAACCATTAACAGATAATCAAACAAGATATATACAGTTCACTAAACTCTTTTTCTTTTATGATACAAACCACTTCCATGGCGACAGAAAGCAATTTTAAGCTGACTAAATGGGCAATTATAGAGCTGAAATCAACAAACATTTTTATAAATAGAACGAAAAATTTGAAGAGATTACTTATAAGAATCTGAAAATTTGTCTTCCCCAATACATTCCCAAATATAAAATCACCCAAATTGGGTTATACGGCACTTCTGTCCATCGCCTACTTTTGCTCTTGTTAATTTCCGTTTCAAATCAGTTGAAAATTGTTAACAATCACTTCGTCACAATTTTATTACTGAACATCAATTTTGGTAAACGGATCTTTTTGATTTTTTAACAATCAAAATTTCAGAAATGAAAAAAGTAATTTTACATGTTATCTTATTTTGGATCTTCACAGGTGCGGCGTTCTGTCAGGTTTCTGTTACGGGCACCGTAACAGATCAGGCCGGATTGGCTTTGATAGGAGCTAATGTGACAGCTAAAGGTTATGATGCCATTGGAACCATCACAGATGTGGATGGCAATTTCACTCTTTCAGTACCAAATGGGGTGAATACTTTGAAAATAAGTTACACAGGTTATACTGCCCTTGAAGTGGACTTCAGTCCCGGGACCTTCCTTAATATTATCCTTTCAGAAGGTAAAATTCTGGAAGAAGTAGTAGTCACTGCATTGGGTATACCCAAAAGTGCTAAAACGCTTGGTTACTCTACATCTGTAGTTTCAGGCGATCAGATCAATATTACAAGAAATACGAGCGTCCTTGATGCCCTCAACGGATCAGTGGCCGGACTTACGGTTTCAACAGCATCAGGTGCTCCCGGAGCATCCACAGTTGTTAATATCCGTGGCTTTAATTCTGTCACGGGCAATAATCAACCTCTATATGTGATAGATGGTGTACCAATGAATAACAGGGGAAACACGTCCTCGGCCAATGTAAAAAATGCCAATGACGACTTTGGACGTTCTACAGATTTTGGAAATCAGATGAATGACATTAATCCCAATGACATTGAATCTTTAAATGTGTTAAAGGGTTCAGCTGCTTCAGCTCTGTATGGTAGTAGGGCAGCCAACGGGGTCATCCTGATTACTACCAAAAAAGGGAAGGCAGGTAAAATGAAAATTGATCTGAATACATCATTTTCCACCTCAGATTTATTAAGGGTACCATTTCTCCAAAATACGTATGGTCAGGGCTGGAGTGGTTTATTTGCTTATGAAGAAAATGGAAGTTGGGGTCCTAAAACGGATGATAAAATACGTCGTTGGGGCAACGTAGTCAATAATTCCCAACAACTTAAACCTTTTAGTGTTCAGGAAAACAATATCAGAGACTTTTTTGACCTTGGTACTGCTTCCAACACAAGTCTTTCCATAAGTGGAGGAAATGAATCGTCAAATTACCGTTTATCTTATTCATTAGCTAAAGCTGATGGGGTAGTGCCAACTGATGTTGACTCATATTTACGTAATACTTTTGCTTTGTCAGGCGGATTAAAATATGGAAAAGTTAGCATCAGTTCCACTATCAATTATTTAAATAAGGACCAAAAAGCTGTGCCTACCGGTCAGGGTGATGATGCGTCAGGTGGGAAAGTGGTATGGCAGGAATTGATCCAGATTCCCAGAGATCACAGTATTGTGGATTATAAAAAATACAACGATCCTGATGATCCTGCCCGTGACTTTTACAATCTCGATTATTATTTTACTCCTTATGCACAAAATCCCTACTGGACTTTATATAATCAGGGAAATCAGTATAACGAAAACAGAATTTTCGGCAACCTTGACATAAGCTATGAATTGTCACCCAAATTAAAACTGACCTGGAGGGGCGGAGGCGATTTTTCAGATGCATTACAAAAAGACTGGGGCAATCTTTCCATTATTACTCCCGGAACCCCAAATTCGGGCTCTAATAATGTGGCAGGTTCTGTTTCAGAAATGTCAAGAAATAACGGTCAATACAACTCAGATCTGATTTTGTCCTTTGATTCCAGATTAAATGATAATTTTGATCTGACAGCCGTAATAGGGCAAAATGTCAATTCCAGATCAGCAAAGACTGTGTTGTCGTCCATTACAAATTTGGGCATTCCCGATTATTTTAATTTATCCAACAGTACGGTAAGTCCTACTACGCTAACCATTGAAGCGGAACAAAGATTGATTGGGGTCTATTCTTCTGCTACTGTGGGTTACCGAAATTGGCTTTATCTGTCACTTGCAGCCAGAAATGACTGGTCCAGCACCTTGCCCAAATCAGGAAATTCGTATTTTTATCCGGGAGCCAGCATGAGTTTTGTGTTATCAGAAGCGCTCTCTTTACCAAAACAAATTGATTATCTATCTGATGCCATCCCTTATCAGATAGATCCTGTTTATATCTCCGGTCAGACCAGGGCAGGAGGGTTTGCTAACGTGAATTTTCCGTTTGGAGGCATCAGCAGTTTTGAACTGGCTAATAATCCCGGAAATCCGTTTCTTAAACCGGAACTGACAGATGAACTTGAACTGGGTTTCGAGGCCAAATTGTACAGAAACAGAATATCTCTGGAAGCAACTTATTACGATAAAAATACAAAGGATCAGATCATCAATTTATTGGTGGATGGCGCATCAGGCTATACCAATCAGACTGTTAATCTTGGAACGGTCAATAATAAAGGGGTGGAATTATTGCTAAATATCATTCCTGTTAAATCCGATCATGTCGAATGGGGTATTAATACCAATTATACAAAAAACACAAATGTGGTAAAGAGTCTTGGTTATACTCAGGAAACGTCTATTCTTCTGAACTCTGTGTATAATGTAGACCTTAAGGCAGAAGTGGGTAAACCTTTGGGTGCCATTTATTCTCCTCAGCCGGATCGGGATCCTAATGGAAATATCATAGTTAATGCGACCACTGGATTGCCTCAGCAGGCAGATGAAAAAGCATATCGGGGCAGTATTAATCCGGACTTTACTTTTGGTTTTGGCTCATATGTAAAGTTGTTTGGTTTTACCCTGGGTGCTAACGGAGACTTCAGAAAAGGTGGAGTATTTTATTCGTATACTGCAAGACTTAATTATTTTGTAGGCAATGCATGGAATTCTCAGTATAATGACAGGGAACCATGGGTAATTCCAAATTCTGTGGTTGACAACGGAGATGGTACTTACGCCGAAAATACACAGGCCATAGCAAGATCAGATGTATTCACTTATTACGGGGCCAATAATGCATATCAGTTTAATCACGTAATCGATAAGACATTTTTTAAACTCAGGAATGTGTATTTAAACTATGATTTGTCAGAAGAAACTGCCAGATCACTGAGTCTGGCTGCTGTAAATGTTGGTGTTTTTGCAAGAAATCCAGTTCTTTGGACACCTTCTGAAAATCATTTTGTTGATCCCGAAAGTAATACTTTTGGCACAAACCTCAAGAATTTATATGGAGAGTTTTCCACGGGGCCGTCTACAGCAACCTATGGAGTACAATTAAATGTAACCTTTTAAAAAATTAATCATTATGAGCTTAAAATATATAATTAAGAACGCTTGTATAGTATGTACTATATTCATACTATCATCATGCAGTGACTTTCTGGATGTTAACGACGATCCCAATAACCCTACTTCTGTCGATCCGGAAGTGGTACTTGCGGTAGCGCAGGCTTCAGTAGGTGGCACAATAGGTGGTGATTTCTCCATTATCGGTGGCTTGTGGTCACAGCACTGGACTCAGTCACATACTGCCAATCAGTACAGGCGCCTGGACTCTTATGATCTTGTCGCGGATGATTACAATGTTTCCTGGAACGAAATGTATGCAGGAGGGTTAAATGACCTGGAACTCATCAAAAGAGGAGCTACGGAATCAGGCAACTGGAATCTTTATCTTCAGGCTACGGTGACTCAGGCTTATGGTTTTCAGATCATGGCAGATTTTTTTGATAAAATTCCGTATACTGAAGCCCTGAAAGGGGTTGAAAATTTTAGTCCGGCTTATGATGATGGACAAGTGGTGTATGATGGGCTGATCACTGCTCTAAATGAAGCGCTTGCTAAAAATTTTGACGGACCAAATGTCAAATACATTTTTCAGGATCTGGTCTTCCCGCTTGGAAATAAGGACGATCAGGTGAGTGCCTGGAAAAAATTTGCCAATACGCTGAAGCTGAAAATATATCTCAGACAAACTGAATCATCCAGAAGTGCGGAGGCATTGGCAGCTATTAATGCGATGCTTCAATCAGGTACTGAATTCCTGGATGAAGATGCAGCCATTACTCAGTTTGTAGACGAACCTAACAAGAGTAATTTTTTGTACGAAAATAATGTAAGACAACTGAATGTTGGCACTAACCTTCGCATGAGCAGGACTATTGAATCATTTCTGGAATCCAATAATGATCTCGCCCGACAAAATGCCTATTTTAATCCGGGTAACACCGGTCAATATGGATTGGTTCAGGGTAATTTTAACGCTTTGACATCTGTGATAGGTGTAAATCAGGTGAGTAGTGTAAAAATTTCTGCATTGGATCCGTTTTATTTTATCAGTCTGGATGAATCATTATTTCTTCAGGCAGAGGCAGTTTTAAGAACAGGTGGTGATGCCCGAAACCTTTACAATCAGGCTGTATCTGCGGCTTATCATAAATTCGGATTGAGTGTACCCGCAACATTTCTGGAAGCAGGTGGCACCTATGGATATCCATCATCAGGTTCTACAGCAGAAAAGCTAAAAGCCATTATGACGCAAAAATGGGTTGCCATGTTCAAACAAGGGTGGGAATCATTTTTTGATCAGGTAAGAACAGGCATTCCGGCTTATTCTCCTGTAGCAGCAGAAGACCCTGCTTACGTGGCTGGTCAAC
>JACMLK010000474.1 GCA_014379665.1 Saprospiraceae bacterium
ATTAACTTTAAAGAATATCACTAAATGGATGATCAGGAAAATAATAATCAGGAACCCAAGCCCAATCCAAATAAATTCAATATAAATTCATACTGGATCTATGGTATTATCATACTGGGTATCCTGGCAGTCAATTTTTATGTGAACATGAATTCTCAGGTAGAGCAGATAGACTATTATACGTTTGAAGATAAGGTACGGGCAGAAGAAGTAGAAAAAATAGAAATTATCAATAAGGACAGGATATATGTCTACATAAGAAAGAATGTAATTGACACTAAATATCCCAAACTGAAAGACAGTCAGTTATACGGCTACAATCCACATTTTACATTTACTATAGGAGATCTCGGCAATTTTGAAAAGAATCTTCAGGTATTGAAAAATGAGGGCCACACTGTCAAGTACACCATGAAGCAGGAAACCAATTATATAGGTCAGATCATCAGTTGGAATCTTCCTTTTGCCTTACTCATCGGATTATGGTTATTTATCATGAAAAGAGTCAGTGGGGGAGCCGGAGGCGCCGGAGGACAGATATTTAATATTGGTAAATCCAAAGCTACGTTATTTGATCAGAATGCCAAAGTTAATGTAACCTTTGCTGATGTAGCAGGTCTGAATGAAGCCAAAGTGGAAGTCATGGAGGTAGTGGACTTTTTAAAGAATCCAAAAAAATATACTTCATTAGGAGGGAAAATACCAAAAGGGGTATTGCTTGTGGGTCCTCCCGGAACAGGTAAGACTTTACTTGCCAAAGCTGTAGCCGGTGAGGCCGGAGTGCCTTTTTTCTCAATATCCGGGTCAGATTTTGTGGAGATGTTTGTTGGGGTGGGAGCATCCAGAGTTAGGGATCTTTTCAAGCAAGCCAGAGAGAAAGCACCATGTATCGTTTTTATTGACGAGATAGATGCTATTGGAAGGGCTAGAGGCCGCAATGCAATACAGGGTGGTAATGATGAAAGAGAAAATACACTCAATCAATTGCTGGTCGAAATGGATGGATTCAGTACAGATAAGGGTGTGATCATGATGGCTGCTACCAACAGACCGGACATACTTGATTCTGCCTTGCTCAGACCCGGAAGATTCGACAGACAGATAGGAATTGATCCGCCGGATATCATTGGCAGGGAAGAAATATTTAGAGTACATCTGAGGGCTATAAAAGTATCACCTGATGTAATTCCTATGGTATTGTCTGAAATGACTCCTGGATTTGCAGGTGCTGATATTGCCAATATCTGTAATGAAGCCGCACTCATTGCCGCCAGAAGAAATAAAACCGAAGTAGATCTTGATGATTTTAATTACGCCCTTGACAGGGTAATCGGAGGTCTGGAGAAGAAAAATAAGCTTATATCGCCCAAGGAAAAAGAAATCATCGCGTACCATGAAGCTGGACATGCTATCTGTGGCTGGTTTCTGGAGCATGCCAGTCCTCTGGTCAAGGTGACCATTGTACCGAGAGGTATGGGGACACTTGGCTATGCACAATACCTGCCAAAAGAAGAATACATCATTCGCACAGAACAGTTACTTGACCGTATGTGTATGACACTTGGAGGACGTGCCGCTGAGAAAATAATATTTGATAAAATATCTACGGGAGCTCAAAACGATCTTGATCAGGTGACCAAAATGGCATATGGGATGGTCACCGTATATGGAATGAATAAAAATGTGGGGAATGTGTCATTTTATGCTATGTCTCAGGATCAGTTTAATAAACCGTACTCCAACGAGACAGCCCGTTTGATTGACGACGAAGTCAGAATTCTGATCGAGGCGCAGTATCTGAGGGCTCAGGAATTACTCACGGAGAAGAGACATGAGCTGCATGAACTGGCATCCACCTTACTCGAAAAAGAAGTATTGCTCAAATCAGATGTGGAAAGACTGATTGGTAAGCGCCCTGTACCGGATGATGAACTTGCCATTACAAATCGGGAAGTTAGGATGTAATTCTTAGCCCGTCATATGGCAAATCCTGAATTTCGATGTATAAAAAAATGCCTGATAACAAAAAAAGTTATCAGGCATTTTTTATTATACCATTTGCATATTTTAACTTGCATCGGATCATAAGGTTAAATACTCATTGATACAGGTTATGTTTAACAAGCGAGATTACTTTACTATTCTCTTATAAAATGTATCAGAATCATTAGATATAAATTGTATGATATAAATCCCTGATTTCAGAGATGAAACATTCACAACATTGTCTTTATTTTTCATAGATATGACCCGCTGTCCCTGAATATCATAAATATTTATTTCTGTCACGTTGAATCCCGTTGCAGTCTTAAATCTGAATTCATCGTCCACCGGATTCGGATACAAAAGAATACTGTGCTCTGAATTGTTATTTTCATTTATCCCTACTGTATTTTTGTGCACAACTTTCAGCCCGTTTCCAAAA